>NZ_JBHFKV010000043.1:0-39474 GCF_042879355.1 Photorhabdus sp. RM71S
ACTAGTTTATCCATGCCTGTTCCTAATAAGATCGTTTTTTTCTTGGTCGAAAATTTTGATCTTGGAACAGGCACTTAGTTCCATTTTTTTATCCAGAGTTCAGGTTAATTAAGTTCCGTTCACCAAACGGAGCTTGCCGCTATGTTAAGAACACCCCCTCTCCAGACTTTCCCGCCAGAAACGCTCTCGCTTGACGAGCTGGTGCTCAAAAATCATCTGGTCCGTAAAATCGATGCCACCATTGATTTCGAATTTATTCGCGAATTAGTCGCGCCTTTGTATTGCCACAATAGCCATCGATCCGGTCAGGTTGATTAAAATGATGTTACTTGGCTACTTATTCGTGATCCCCAGTGAACGCCGTCTGGTACAGGAAATTCAGGTCAATGTGGCTTACCGCTGGTTTCTGCGCCTCGGATTGACCGAGAAGGTCCCTGATGCCTCAACCCTGAGTCAAAATCGCTGCGCAAAGGACGCACTAGCGAAGAGAACGGCTACCCACCTTTAATTTCCTAAGCTTTACCTGCTATTGGGGTAAAGCTGCAAGCGGTTTCTGGCGACTGAAACTAACCAGCCGTAAAGATCGCTTTTCAGCCAAACTCAAAGGCATGAAGCAATATCTTAGGAAGAACTTGAACGCGAAAGACACCTTGAGTGTTGTCAAGAATGTGATCAGAGTAATTAAAGGGTGGGTCAACTACTACGGAGTTTCCGACAACCAAAGACGAGTTGGTCAATTTCTGGAACGATCCAAACGGATCAGCCTGCAATGGCTAAACCGTCGAGGGGGGAAACGTCGTGTTACCTGGGACAGACTGCTTCGTGCTCTTAAAGCCATAGGTTTTCCTGCAAATTGGAAAACGGTATCGATGTTCTAGCTCACCGAATATGTGCGGGGACACTGATCTATCGGGAGCCGGATGCGGTAGTTCAGCATGTCCGGTTCTGAGGAGAGGCCTACCTAGGTGACTGGGTAGGTCTACTCACCCAGGAGAGCGTAAAATCTATGGTCACCCCCGTTTTTGCAACCAGACTCTTATTAAAAAAATAAGCGTTTAAAAATATTCTGTCAGGCGAAGTTAGGAATTTCACATTTGAGATATTCTTTTATCTTTGATTGCAGATTTAGCACCTTTAATCAGAGTATGTGGCATATGCATATTTTGCTGATTTATTTGTTGCTCAATATGTTGCACCACATAGGCGGCATCCTGATCGATCCCGAGAAAACGTCCAGAACCCCATGTATATAACCACGGCAAACCAATAAATGTGACATCTGGATCGATGGTAATACCACGGTCATGTTTTGGATAACCATTGGCTTGAAAAATATCTAAATCAATCCATGAATAATCTGGTTTAAAACCAATACACCAGATCACTGAGGTGATATTTTCTTTTACTAAGTCAATGTGTGTGATTTCTTGCTCAGGCCGCCAAACCGGTTGATATACCGATGCAGGTTCGTCGGTTGCAATATTGTTTTTTTCTAAATACTCATCAATCGAGGCATTAATGCGATTATAAGTGGTATCGGCAAGGTCTAGGTTTTCTGATAAATCTGGTCTAAACCAGAATTGACCCTCTTTAAAGTCATCAAAATGTCCGAACAGTTGCATACCTTCTAAGGCAAATTTACGCAGGTCAATATCACGCCCGCCGTCACGCCCTGTGACATAGTGGTTGGTACTGTTACGTACTTTTTCACTATAGCGATGATGTTTGACAGTCGTTTCGTAATAACCCATATCAAACAGCCATTTCACCACATCTTTACCGCGATAGAAGCGAGCACAACGTGGTGCATTGCCTGTCGATAAATAGACTTTTTTGCCTGCCAGATGTAAATCTTCGGCAATCTGTGCACCGGATTGCCCTGACCCGACCACCAACACTGCACCTTCAGACAGTTGATCTGCATTTAAATATTCTTCCGAATGCATCACTTTCACATGTTTAGGCAAGGTATCGCTTAGTTTTGGATAAATCGGGGTGTGATACCCGCCTGCTGCAACGACAAGCTGTTTGGCTGTGGTTGTACCGTGATTGGTTTCAATGACAAACTTATGCGTTGCCACTTTTTTCACATGTTTTACCTGAATATTTAAAATGGCGGGAGGATTAGTTTTTTCAATAAATTCGTCAAGATATGCCACAATCTCGTACTTTTTCATAAAGCCGTCAGGATCGTTCCCCTGATAAGGATGTTCAGGCAATAGACACTGCCAGTTTGGTGTCACCAAGGTAAAATTATCCCACCGTTTATGGCGCCAGCTATGAGTCAACTCGGATTCTTTTTCCAATACCACATGGTCAATGCCCGCTTTTTGCAAATAGTGACTGATACATAAACCTGCCTGACCACCACCAACAATGACCACATCATAATTTGGCTGTAACATTTGATTTTGGATACTTAACATGGGATATCCCTCTCATTGATTCGTCATTTCAATAACTTCAATTTGATCTTCTGGACTTAGCCCGAAGAATTTGGCTTGGCGTTTGATTATCGCCAGATTGTCCACGGCTGAACTACAGAAAAAGCCATAACGTGCCAGTACCCTTTCCGAGGCGGCATGCAGACCATTTTCAACCTGATGCAAGAACTGCATACTTGGGTAACGCTGACCAATGGACAGATATTCATAAATCACCGTTGAGGGGGAGTAATATTGAATCAGCTCCCCATTAGGCCATTTCACAGTAAAATTCACACTGGGCATAACATCGACTCCTGCTGACTTTTAGGTTTAATCTGTATGGATTGAGCTTGTAATTTTTTTAACGCATCGGCATAACAAAAACCGGTAAACATCTGGCGGTTAAAATCCCAAAATATTCCGTCTTGCTGCTGCTGTTGCACGGCAACTACGCCACTGACATTGGTTTCACCAATCACCGCGCAGGCAATATCCTGATGGTGAAACAACGCGATAATGTCTTCACATTCATTTGTATCGGCCGTCAGTAAAAAACCAAAACTGGGGAAGATTTGTAGCCATTTAAACCAGTCCACATCATCAGGTTTAGGAATGGCATCTAAATTGATATGTGCCCCCGATGCCGTGGCTTCGAGCAGCATCAATAAACTGCCTAAGATACCGGCATTGCTAATATCACGGGCAGCATGAACCAGATTTGTCTCCGCCAATTGCGGCAGCAAGGCAATTTGTGACTGTAAAATGCGGTCAGACACTCGTTCAAAGCATTTCCAATAAGTGGTATTGGGGTGGAATTGCCCTTTTAGATTTAAAGCAATCAGAATTTTTTGTTGTGGTTTGACATGCAACACCGAGAGCAGTTTTCGTGCTATGCCTTGAATCGCAACGGATAAAGTGGGCTGATAAACTACCCCAATATTGGTATGTCCTCCGACCAGTAGTACGCTATAAGCACGACAAGCATCCTGCATGCCTTGCATTAACAATTGGGCATGTTCGCTACTGGTATGCCAAAAACTGTTCACCACTGACAATGCCCGACCACCCATTGCGGCAATATCACTAATATTCGCCATGACCGCTGACCACCCCGCAAAATAAGGATGATTGGTCACAAAACTGGGTAACATGCCTTCACAGGCGTGCAATACATATTGACCATTTAGTGGCACAGCTGCGGTGTCATCTCCGGGATAGGCATATAAGCTATCCAATGAATCCACATGGCAAGTTGTGTTAATTGAAACATGGTGAGCAATCGCCTGCTTGGAGTGCATAGCGGGTGTATGTTTTAATATTTCGAGTAATTGATTGAGTTCCATCATTGCGTCTCCTTTTGCATATAGGCTTGCATCGGGACATGCGGTAACGGATAGTTTTCAATCTGTGCCTGCATCAGCACATGTGGAATGTTGGCAACGGTTAACTGATACAAACTATCCCAACACAACCGTTGGAAATAGCGTTCATTTTGACTTTGCACGGTGGCTAAAAAAGTACGGCATCCCAGGTTTTTGGCAGTCGATACCGCGGTATTGATTAACGTTTTACCAATGATATGGCGACGTCGATATAAAGGTTCTACGCATAAACGCCCGCCATACCACGTCTGTTCGCTATCAGGAAAAATCCGTACTGCGCCAATCACTCGGTCATGCTCACCAAACATTTTCTCAATGGCAACAATGCCTAATGCTTTAACATCGTATTCGTCACGATCTTCTTGCAAGATTTTCTGTTCATCGCGAAAGGTCATTTCACGCAAACGATAATATTGGCGACGCTCCCAATCTTCCGACACAATTTTGATGGCAATGTCATCGCTAACAAATTGTTTCTGCCCTTCATTTTGCTCAAGCAGCCAGGGATGGTGAGAAAGTTCCATATCACATTCTCCTTATTCATACGCTTTCAGCGAAGAGCAAGCGCCACATTTGGCACAGCCGGCTTGAGTATTTTCCGAGTTCAAACCATGTTGCTTGAGTTGCTGTCCAATTTTCGGATAGAGCGACTGCATAAAAGCGTGATCAGGTTTAGGGTGATGCTCTAATGGTGTACCTTGAATCGGTACAAACGGTACCACAAATGGATACACCCCAATTTCGGTCAGTCTGGCGGTCATCTCCACGATTTCCAGTTCGGTATCACCCAAACCTGCCAAAATGTAGGTACTGACCTGTCCTCGACCAAACACCGTAACGGCTGCTTCAAATGCCGCAAAATATTTTTCCAATGATACTTCGACTTTACCCGGCATAATTTTCTGCCGTACACGCTCGCTTACCGCCTCAAGGTGCATGCCAATCGACACCGCTCCTGCATCTTTTAAACGTTGAAACCAGGCAAAATCATCAGGTGGTTCGCACTGTACCTGTATCGGCAAATCTACTTGTGCCTTAATCGCTTGAACTGAGTCATATAAAATTTTGGCGCCACGATCTCCCGTGTTTGGCGTACCAGTGGTGATTACCATTTGCTTGACGCCATCCAGTTCAACGGCTGCTTTCGCTACCTCAGCCAATTGTTCCGGGCGTTTACGGATCAAGGTTCGACCCTCTTTTAAAGACTGATCAATCGAGCAAAATTGGCAGGCAGTTGCCTTGTCCTTCATACGAATGCAATGCTGTAACACTGTTGTCGCCAACACATCACGGCTATGTAAGGTTGCAATTTGCTCATAGGCAATGCCTTCGGCGGTTTTTAAATCGTAAAAACGTGGTCGTGTTGGTGCAGTTAAGGTCGCCACGGGAATCCGGTTTTTAAAGACAATTACCTTGTCAGAGTGCGGTTCAGGCTTTGCGGTGTAGGGAGAATCTTGTGCTGCAAGGTTCAGCACAGGAATCATCATGGTCTGCCCGTCAAGGCTCAGCGCCTTATGATCGCTTGGCCCTGCGCCGCCTTTACGGGACAAGCCAAAATTGCCTTCCCATTTCAGACCATTACATTGCAAATCAGTTAATAATTGCAAATTGGTTAATAGTTGTATTGCAGACATCTTTAACCCCCTATCGATTGGGTTTACATCAATATGGTTTCGACATGTTCTTCATTAAATTTTGAGAGCTTTTCGAGATGACTTTGAGCTGATGTTTCAACTTTCAGTTCGTGTAATACCTGTGTTGGACGACGGTCAATGAATAAGCTGAGTAATTCAGGTCGGCTGTAATGTCCAATTGAATCCATCATGCGTTTACGTTTATCAATCAGGCTAAAGTCCAGATCAGCAATGCAATAACCTTCACCTTGTGTGATCGGTTCAGCCAGGAGTTTGCCTTCGGGAGAAACGATGGCGGCAAAACATCCCCCTGAAATTGGACCGATATCACAGCCAGTATCTTGCATAATTTGCTGTTGCTGTTCGGGATGCAGCCATGCGGTAGCATTGATCACAAAGCAGCCAGATTCTAAAGCATGGTGTTGAATGGTTGCGCGGATTTGATCGGCAAAGACTTGTCCTACCAACGAACCAGGAAACATGGCAGCATGAATTTGTTCGCCATCTGCCATTAAGGCAAAACGTGCCAACGGGTTGTAATGTTCCCAACATGCCAGCGAACCAATACGCCCTACCGCAGAATTAATGGCACGTAAACCACTGCCATCACCTTGTCCCCACACCATTCGTTCATGGTAAGTTGGGGTAATTTTGCGGCGATGCTGAATGATTGAACCGTCGGCATTAAATAGCAGTTGCGCGTTATAAATCGTACTGCCTGCACGTTCATTAATGCCAATCGACACCACCATGTTGGCTTCAAGACAGGCTTGACCAATCGCTAAGGTTGCTTCGGAAGGGACAACCACCGATTCATTCAACAGTTTTAAATGTTCTTTACCCATAGCAAATGGCGGTTGTACAAAGGAGAAATAAGGGTAATAAGGCACGACGGTTTCAGGAAAGACTGCAAATTGCACTCCCTGTTTTCCAAGCTCTAAAATAATGTCACAGATTTTTTTTACTGTTGCGGCTTGACTGTAAAGCACAGGACTACATTGTACTGCGGCAGCTTTAATTATTCGGTTCATAACCTTATCCCCTCATAGTTTATGTTTACTCAGACAGTCCAAGTATCAATGATTAAGGCATTGTCACGACGCATCAGCAGTCTTAAATCCATCACATCCAATGGATTAATTGGACGAATTCCCGGAATAAGCGCTTTTTCGGTTTGTCCATACAACGCTTGCAACGCAAAACGGCAGGCATAGACTTCGCCACCTTCTTCCATAAAGGCTTTCAACTGATTGTTGACGGCTAAATGACCCGGAAAAGCTTCCGCCCCTAAAGTTGGAAAACCACGTTGTACACCCAACTGCACGCCTGGGCCGTAAAGCAAAATTTTGGTTTCAAAGCCTTTGCGCAACAAACGTTTTGCCTGTAACACATTGACCAAGCCAATTGATCCTTCAAATGCAACAGTATGGAAAGTCACCAGTGCCTTTTCACCTGGCTGGGCTTTGACGTCCTCAAACACTTTTTCTTCATAATCAACAAGAAAATCGCCATCTTTATATTGCTCGATATCAATCTTTGGCATAACCAACTCCTAGTTCAATGTTATTTGGGAATGAACCAACATGTAGTCTGTCTGTACTATTGCGAGAAATTATTGCGAGAGTTGTGCCAAGTTATATTTTGGAGCGGAAGTTAATTATTATCACATTGAAAAATATCATTTAAATTTTATAAAAATATTTTTCATGGAGATAAATAGCGCTACTAGGGAATTAGGATTTTTCGTAGTATTATGAAATTCCATAACTTAAATTATGAAAATTCATAGTATGAATACAACTGACTTTATCTCGGACTGGGTAGTTTCTGAAGACTCGATTCGTCCGTTGGTATTTGAACACACGTCACAGGCATTAATTGTGTTGGACCCACATCAAAACCAGTTTATTGATGTGAATATCAGTGCCACTAAACTATTACGCTATGAACGTCATGAAATTATGCAAAAAACGGTAACTTCCATTTTTGGTCATTTCAGACAACTACCATACCTTATGGCATTTACCGAAGGCGCTTTGGTAAAAGGTTGGGCTTGGAATAATGAGCTGTATACCTTTGATAAAAATGGTGAAAAAATCCAGTTGGATATTACTTCCATTTCATTGCCCTATAAAAATAAAACTTTGCTGATATGGTCGCTGGTGGATCTTAAAGATTTAGAGCTGCGCCAACTCAATATAAATGCTGATAAAGTCATTGGTACAGGTTTAAAAGAATCGCAAGCCTTGCAAGAGCTGTTTATTGACTCCGACACAGGCAAGCATTTATTACTGAGTTCAGTCGGTGACGGTATTTACAGTATTAACAAACAAGGCTTGTGTACCTTTATTAACCCTGTCGGGGCTAAAATGTTGGGGCTGCAACCTGAAGATGTATTGAGTGACAATATCCATAAGATTCATCACCATACCCATGAAAATGGCGAGCCCTATCTTGTAGAAGAGTGCCCGATTTATGCAGCAGTACATGACGGTATTGTGCATGAAGGGGTTCAGGAAATTTTTTGGCGTCGTGACGGCAGTTGCTTTCCAGTGGAATTTACCAGTACCCCAGTGATTCGTGATAGTGAAATCATTGGCGCGGTAGTGGTGTTCCGTGATATTACCGATCGGCTGAATACCGAAAGGCAACTGACCCATGCCCTTGAAGAACTACAAGATTTAAAAAGCCGACTGGAACAGCAAAATGAATATCTGCAAGAGGAAATTTTACAGGAAAATCAATATCATGAAATTATTGGCAGTAGTGCATCCATTTTACAGATTATTGAAAAAATTAAGGTAGTCGCGCCAACCGATGCCAATGTGATGATTTATGGTGAATCAGGTACAGGCAAGGAGCTGATTGCTCGTGCTATTCACCAATCCAGTCACCGTAAACAGCAACCACTTATTCGGGTCAATTGTGCTGCCATTCCTTCGGAACTGTTTGAAAGTGAATTTTTCGGACATGTCAAAGGTGCATTTACTGGGGCGGTGCGTGACCGTGCCGGACGTTTTGAATTGGCAGATCAGGGCACACTGTTTTTAGATGAAATTGGCGAGATTCCTGTCGAGCTACAAAGTAAATTGCTGCGTGTATTGCAGGAAGGAACCTTTGAGCGGGTCGGCGAAGAAAAAACGCGACATGTGAATGTGCGGATTATTGCTGCCACCAACCGCAATTTAAAAGAAGAAGTTAAACACAAGCGCTTTCGTGAAGACCTGTATTTCCGTTTAAATGTATTCCCGGTTTATTCACCAGCTTTACGTAACCGTAAAGAAGATATTCCACTTTTGGTTACGCATTTTACTAAGTTGATTTGTGACAAGCGTAAAATTAATTATCTACCATTTTCACAAAGGCATATTTTAGAACTACAGCAATATGACTGGCCTGGCAATATTCGTGAATTGCAAAATGTCATTGAACGCGCACTAATTATAGCGAAACAAGGCACTGTTTCCTTTAAATATTTGCTAGAACAAGATCAACAGCAAAATGAAACTATGCATCAGAATATTCACAATAAACTTCAACAAATTGAAGTCGTGCTGACCATGCAGCAACTGAAAGAGTTGGAAATTAAAAATTTTTCTCTTGCCGTTAAACAATGCAAAGGGAAAATTTTTGGTGATGACGGTGCAGCAAAATTGTTGGGCATGAACCCAACGACATTGATCTCACGCTTAAAGAAATTGAGAATTGATTATTAAAAAGCCTGGAAAGTGCACTTCATATGTATTAGCACCTTATTTACCAGTGACCAAAACCCGCAAAAAATTGCGGGCTTTGTCTTGTTTTCTTTATATAACATTCAATTATAGTTAAATTAAAATAATTAACTTTATTAATTATTTATTAATGAAATCAATTTTGAATGTAACATGGTTTTTTGAATTTTAAGTGAGAATTTGAATTTTTTTACATTTGTTATGTGCTCGTTGCAAATACTGTTTTACTGAACTGGAAGAAACCTGAAGCTGATCAGCTATTTCGCTATAACGCAGTCCTTGTAGCTGTGTCAGCAAAAAAGCTCTTTTTACTTGGACTGGCAATTTATCAAGAGTGATATCGAGTTTTTCAAGCTGTTCAAATGTGGCGATTCTGCTTTCAGTAGAAGGCATGGTCATTTCTGGTGTCGAGTTTATATATACCCACTTAACTTGAAGATGCAAGATTCAGAACCTGGAAGTTGTCATTAATACGGCACGACAGGTTCCCGGCAAGTTCCGGTAATATTTCCGTAAAAAAGTGATGTATCGCCTGCCTGAACAAGGCCGCCGAGGCGAAGTAACGATTATTTCTGACTTTTTCATTCATCACTTTCCATAGCCTTTCTATCGGGTTCGGATTCGGGCTATATGGCGGTAAGTAATGAAGCTCAATATTCATCACATAAGCCCAGTCTTCACCAATTCACTCCGGTGATAACCGGCTCGGTCAAGGATAATATGAACCTTCTGACTGACCGGATAGGTTTCCACGCAGGGCAATGAAAAATTCTGCGATGTGATAACTGTCGATACGATCATATTCGCGTACCACGGTTTTGCTGATATCGGCCAGATTCAGGGGCCCCATCAGATTCAGACGGGTACGGCTTCCCGTGGTTTTCACTGCGGTTTTCTGGCCTTTGCGTATCCAGCCATCAGCGAGTTTTGTCCCCTGCGTGGGATGAACGCCATCAATGAACAGGATGGGCTCATGGTCTCCGACTTCCTGTTTCAGTTTCCCATAGGTTTCTATAAAGGCCCGCTGCTGTTCCGCGTTGAACTTGTGGGGCACGCCGGTCGGTTTTTTATCACTGAACCCATTGTGGCGCAGCCATTTATTGATGCCGGGAACGGTGTAACTGATATCCCACCATTCTTCGACAAGGCGGATAACCGCCTCTGTGTGTGGTGGGCAGAAGATTCGCGGTCAGATAAGCGATAAGTTCCTGCGTCTGTGTTTCGCTGAGGTAGCTCTGAAAGCCGCCATTTTCGGGCTTCAGTTTGCGGTGGTTAAGGTCATCGCTGATATGACGATTAATGGTCGTTTCATGCAGACGCAGGGCCTGAGCGATCATGACAGAACTCCAGCCCTCAGAGGACAGCAGGACCGCTTTGATGCGATCACACTCTCTCTTATCACGGCAGGTGTGATGGAGGTGTTCAAGTTCGGCTTTTTGTTCTCCTATATAAACAGAAGTGAAAATGAAAAGAGTGTTAATTTTTTCCATGCTTATGCTTACCCCGCTGGTAAGTAGTGCTGGTAGTCCAAATGACAATGAAGTTGGGGCATATATTTTGGCATTGAACACAATGTCTCCCATAATGGCAAAATACACGGTTTACTACAAAGAGGCTGTGGAGCAAAGCTGCAACGCAAACTTGACAGTGGCGCAGACTCAACTGGCTTTACCAATGTTGTTCAGGCTTTGGTTAGCGGAGAGACGGTAGACAAGATGGGTCTGGATGGCAATGCGCTCCAGGACACGTTGAAGGCGGTTGGCTGTAGCATCAGTTGCACTGACCTTAACGCACCTTTCAAAACTATTTTAAGTGATGAGTCCTTTAAGAAAAAACACGGGCATTTGTCGAAAGCCTTACAAACATGGAATGAAGTGGTGATTTCTAAATAAAAAAGGGGCCTATGAGGCTCCTCGGATTATTGACAGTGCTGGTAATAAGATGAATCCCCCTCACCCTGTAGACATAGGTATCTACACATCACCGAACTGATCCAGCACACTGGCGGCTAGCCGGGTCAGTTCCTCTGCCGAGTATTCCGACAACAATTGTAACGTGTTTAACAACAGTGATAAGCCCGCCAGGATGGTCGGCGCACTTTCTCGTCTCCCCCGTTTTAATCCCTGGTCACTGATTGTTTCGTTTGCGCATGCCCGAGATATTGCTTACTCTCTTGACTGTTGGGAAGGTAATCCCCCCCTCATTTCATGAACAAAGGTCTTTATCTGAACGGCTAGACAGAGAGCATCAAGTAAACACGCAGCGACTACTCGGGCATAAGTCATTTTGTACGACGGATAAGTACAACTGTAGCCGAGGACGAGAGTATGTGAGACGGGTGTTATAAACCCCGTGCTTAGTGTAAATACCCATTAACTGGACATGAGTGCGCCCGCTCTGTTCGGATGCGCTCAGGAAAGTTGAGCTTAACACAGCAAAATGATTTCCAAATAGGAAAACACGAGAATGTTATTATGATTGTGTATCCAACTTTCGGTGAATTTCATTTTGATTATAGGCATTCAGCGGTGTTTTATAACACCTGTCGTTGACTTAAATAGCCTCGCGTCTCCGGGACATGAATGTGAAGACGGAATACCAGAAAATAAATCATCGTATCCATCATCAATAATCGTATTTTCCCCGTACTTCGGCTCCCTATTTCAGGAACACCCCCTTCAATAACTTTCATGCCATCAAAAATAGCCAAAAAAAATATCCCTGACTATCGCATAGGATAGGACTTCCTCATTTCCATCCGCATTATCCTATAAAAGCTATAATGAATAAGCGAGTTATCCCATAATATCATCAATATGACTCTGCTTAATTAAATTTATTCTCATTCGCATAATCTGACTGATAACCATTCTCTTTTTTACCCATCCAATAAAGCACGGTTTATTTATGACTTAGTTAATTGAAAAATAGTATAAATTTAAAAAGATATCACCGTCCTATATTGTGATGAATAACCCTAATGATAACAAAACAGATAAGTCGCTATCACTTTATGAAAATAAATACCATATTTTTTGCAAGAAAATGCCATGTCGTTTAGGTTAGGTTTATATATTGTCTTCTTTTTAGGTTATAGAGGGGTTTTTATGACCAATTTATCTTGTGCAAAAAGTGCGGTAGGATAAAAAATGTCTTGATTTCAGATAAAACTGTTTAGAGAATCGAACTGGTTAGGAAATGATCTACCCGATAAATAGCTTTATTTATTGCGGCGGATCTTGTCGGTTTTCTCTTATTTACTGCCCGGTTAACTGCCTGCTCTGAAATAGCTGAATCCGTTTTTCGTTCCTGAAATTTATCGGGCATGCCCCTCATGCCCGGCGTTCTTTTTTATTACTGAGGAGCCGATGATGGCCCAGAGTTTTCAAAACGAAATCCCCAAAGCGCGGGTAAATATTAAATTGGATTTGCATACCGGTGGTGCGCAAAAAAAAGTGGAGTTGCCGCTGAAATTATTGGTGATGGGCGATTACAGTCATGGACGGGAACAGCGTCCGCTCTCGGAAAGAGAAAAAGTGTCTATTAATAAAAACAATTTTGACAGCGTGATGGCTGAATTCAGCCCCGCCGTTAATCTGACGGTGAAAAATACCCTGACTGAAAATGGCGGCGAAGAAAATATCGCCCTCACTTTCCGGCAAATAAAGGATTTCGATCCTGAGCACGTGGCCCGCCAAATTCCCCAACTGCGGGCGCTGCTTTCGATGCGTAATTTACTACGCGATTTGAAATCCAATTTATTGGACAACAGCACGTTTCGTCGTGAATTTGAGCGCATTCTCAAAGACGCGGCCCTCAGTGATGAACTGCGTACTGAACTGGCGGCATTAGCGCCAAAAGCTATCTGATGATAACGGTATTTTAGTCAGGAGAAATGAATGACGGGACAAGAACAAGCCGCGGCGGCGGCCACCACAACCTACGCTGAAGGCAGTGTTTATCAGTCATTGTTTGAAAAAATCCACTTACAGCCGGTCGAACAGCTGAGCGACATTGAATTTTTTCAACATAGTGACGCGCTGGCTGATGTCACGGCGGATGAGCGGGTGACCGCCGCCGTCAGTGTTTTTCTCAATCTGCTGAAAGCTTCAGCACAAAAAGTCGAACGGCTGGACAAAACCTTGTTGGACCACCATATCGGTGAATTGGACAGCCAAATCAGCCGTCAGTTGGATGTGGTGATGCATCATCCAGAATTCCAGCGAATCGAATCTGCCTGGCGCGGCCTGAAATTTTTGGTTGACCGGACGGATTTTCGTCAAAACGTCAGAATCGAAGTCTTGGATGTGACCAAGGAAGATTTACGGCAGGATTTTGATGACGCGCCGGAAATTATCCAAAGTGGTTTCTATCACCACACTTACATTCAGGAATACGACACACCGGGCGGCGAACCTGTCGGCGCGGTGATTGCCAATTACGAATTTGATGCCGGCCCGCAGGATATTGCCTTATTACGTAATATCGCCAAAGTATCAGCCGCGGCGCATATGCCTTTCATCGGCGCGGTCGGACCGGCTTTTTTTGGTAAAAAAACCATGGAAGACGTGGCGGCGATTAAAGACATCGGCAGCTACTTTGACCGCGCTGAATACATCAAGTGGCAGGCGTTCCGCGACAGTGACGATGCCCGCTATATCGGCCTGACGATGCCGCGTGTGTTGGGGCGTCTGCCCTACGGCCCGGATACCGTGCCGGTCCGCACGTTTAACTATGTCGAAGCGGTCACCGGGCCGGATCACAATAAATATTTGTGGACCAGCGCCGCGTTTGCGTTTGCCGCCAACCTGGTCAGGAGCTTTGTCAGCAATGGCTGGTGTGTGCAGATCCGCGGGCCGAAGGCGGGGGGTGCCGTCACGGATTTACCGATCCATCTCTACGATCTGGGGACCGGTAATCAGGTCAAAATTCCGTCAGAAGTGATGATCCCGGAAACCCGCGAGTTTGAATTTGCCAATCTGGGTTTTATGCCGCTCTCGTACTACAAAAACCGCGACTATGCCTGCTTCTTTTCGGCCAACTCCGCGCAAAAACCGGCGTTGTACGACACGCATGAAGCCACGGCCAACAGCCGTATCAATGCGCGTCTGCCCTATATCTTTCTGTTGTCACGCATTGCCCACTATTTGAAGCTCATCCAGCGGGAGAATCGGCACCACCAAGGACAGGCGTCTGCTCGAAATTGAGTTGAACAACTGGATCAACACCCTGGTGACCGAAATGACCGATCCTTCTGACGATGTGCAGGCCTCTTACCCGTTGCGCGAAGCGCGTGTCATAGTTGAAGATATTGACGACAACCCCGGTTTCTTCCGGGTCCGGTTGTACGCAGTGCCCCATTTTCAGGTGGAAGGACTGGACGTCAATCTGTCGCTGGTTGCTCAGATGCCGAAAGCCAAGGGGTAACCACATGAAAATTGATCGTCCGCTCTGGGTGACGGGCGCCCTCTTGTCGCCCCAACAGTTTCAGCAACAGGCCCGCTGGGAGGCGTATACCCATGAATGTGTTGCCCGCCTGGGGCTGAGACATCCCTGGGGGGTGCTGACCGCGGTGTTTGATAAAGACACCCTGGCCTTGGGGCAGTTGAAAGCCGATCACCTGTGTGTGCGCTTTGCTGACGGATCGCTGATTGACACCGATCGGGCAGATGATCTGCCCCCGGTGCTGGAACTGGCGACGGTGCTGTCGGCAGAGACGCAACAGGTCACCGTCTTGCTGGCCTTGCCACACAGGGATGCCAATGGCGGTAATTGCCTGAAACCGGATGAACAGGCGGACCGCCCGGTGCGTTACCGGCAGGCGTGGGTGCCGGTACAGGATGAGTTCAGCGACCGCCGTGAATCGATGGCGGTGGCCCGTTATGCCGTGTCGCTGCGTTTTGACGGGATGGAAAATGGCCCGTATCTCACCTGTCCCGTTGCCCGTCTGGTGCGTGACGCCCGGGGAAACTGGGCCTTTGATGAACAGTTCGTGCCGCCGTTACTGCGGCTGAGCGCACATGCGGGGCTGATGGACCGGCTCGATCGGTTGCTGACGCAGTTGCGGGCCAAACAGGCCCGGTTGATGGGGATGCGCCGTGAAAGTAACGAACGGATGGCGGATTTTGCCGTCGCGGACGTGTCGCTGTTCTGGTTACTGAATGCGCTGAACAGCTATGAACCGGTACTGCGTGATTTTCAGGCGCACGGGGCGGTGCACCCGGAGGTGTTTTACCGTGAAGCGGTCAGGCTGGCGGGCAGTCTGCTGACCTTTTCGCTCGCCCATGATGCCGGGGGGATCCCCGGCTATCAGCACGATAACCTGACGGCGGTGTTACCGCCGCTGTTCGACAGGCTCAGTAAGTTACTGGAAATCAGCCTGCCATCGCGGATGGTGGCGATTGAACTGACAAAATCGGCACAGCAATGGACAGGGACACTCCATGATACCCGTTTGCGTGAAGCGGCGGATTTTTATCTTTCCGTCCGTTCTTCCGTCCCAGCGCATCAGTGGCAGACCCGGTTCCCGCTGTTGTGTAAAGCCGGGGCACCGGATGAGGTTAACCAGATGATTAACCGGGCGCTGACCGGGATCCCGCTGGTGGCAATGCATCATGTGCCGGCGGCGGTCCCCCTGCGGCTGGAGAACCAGTATTTTGCCCTTGACCTGACCCATCCGTCCGCGAAAGCCATGCTGGCGGCGGGAACTTGTGTTTTCTATGTGCCCGATATCCTGGGCGATATTCAGCTTGAACTGTTTGCGGTGCTGAGGACATGAATCGATCACACTTACTCACTAAAACATCGCCACCGGATATTGATGCCCTGTTGCAGAACAGCTATCTGCTGGTGATAGAACTGTGCCGGGGCGTGCGGGTGGATCAGGGGAGCGTGGTCTGGCAACACTGTATCGACGAGATAGAACAGACGCAGGAGGCGCTGTCTGCTGCCGGTGTCAGGGACGCCGCAAGGGAACACATCCGTTATGCTTTGTGTGCGCTGTTGGATGAAACCGTCTTAAAACGGGCACCGGACGAGGGCTATGCGGCCTGGCGCGCCACCTCGTTGCAGGCCCATTTCTTTGGTACCGCCGAAGCGGGCAACCGGTTATATGAGCGGATACGGACGGTGCTGGATGAACCGGCACCCGATCAGACGGTCCTGACCTGTTTTCACCGGGTGTTGCTGCTGGGATTCCAGGGGGATTACCGGGAGGACACGTCATTGATACGTGAACAACTGATAACCCGCTTAAGCCAACACCTCTTACCTTTCGACAGTTTTCAGCCTTCGCCTGTGCTGGTCGGGGCCTTACCGTCCTGTGCCTGGCTGCGTTCCATTGGCGGTCCGCTAATCATGACGATAATCGTGCTGACCGGTGTCTGGTGGGGGTTGGGGCAGTATCTGATCACGCTGCTGCCGGGGTGGGCGCAATGAGTGTGATGTTGCGACGGGCGCTATGGGGATGGGCAGCCGGGTTAGGGCTGTTGCTCTGTCTGGTCTGGCTCCCCTTATCGCCGGCGGGTCGATGGGCTAGTGGCGCTACTGTCCTGCTCTTCACGCCGGTCGGACTGTTTTATACCGAGCGATCCCGGCGACGGGAACACCTTGACCACCAGTCGGCAGGGCTGCCGCCGGATCGTGATCGTCGCCCAGTGGTGCTGGTTTGCGGTCACGTCCAGGACAGCCTGTTTGGTGATGAACGGTGGCGTCAGACGCCGCAGGGCTACTGGTTATGTTTACCATCAGGGACCGCATTGTCTGATGGGGTGGCAAGCCTGCTGGCTGCCCGGCCCGCCTGGGGCGGCCAATTGAGCGTGATGGCCGTTATCAACCCGCAACAGTACCGGGATGAGGTGGCCCTAGCGGGTTGGATACGGGAACTGCGCTGGCAGCTTTCTCAGGTGCGTCGTCGCCAGGGTATCCCGTTACCTTTAGTGCTGACCGGTTACTTAGCCGGGGAGTTCCAACGTCCTGATTCACCGTGGTTTGCGTGGCAGGCAGGTCAGAACACCGTCACGGTCTGGCGCAAAGGCGTCTCAGGTCAACCGCTGGCGGATTGGTTGGGCGAGGGCAGCGTGGCGGAACAGGCCGCCCGTTTTCAGTGTGGGGTTGAACTGACCGGCTGGGCTGACTGGATGCAGGCATGCGTATTACCCGCTTGCCTGGCCCCCGAATACGACCTGCCGCCTTGTCCGCCTCAGGCGATGGCGCTGACCTTTGTCTCGGTATTACCGCAGCGGTTAACCGGTCATCTCTGGCAACAGTGGTTGCAAACCAAAACGGCGCTCAACCGCGCCGGTGACCCGGTAAGCTCACCGGATACCGGGATGCCGGTATTGCCTTTCCCCGACCCGGTATTGCCTCTGTTCCCCGTGAGATCATGGCAGACCGTTGGGCCGCGGGCGCTGAGGGTGGCGTTGGGGCTGTTTATGCTGGCAGGGACGACCGCGCTGGGCTGTTCGGCCTGGCATAACCGGCAATGGCTGCGTCAGGTGGACGATGACTGGCAGCACTATCAGGCTATCGCCATGACGGATGAGCGCGGCAAAGCGCAGGCGGTGGCGGTATTACGGGCCGATGCCGGTCGTCTTGAAGAGTATTACCGTCACGGGGTGCCGTGGCGTCTGGGACTGGGGCTGTATCAGGGGGAGCGATTACGTCTGCCGTTACAGGCGGCGATGGCCGGTTACCCCCCTGAACATCAGGAAAAAAAACCGGTGACGACCGCGTTACCGCAGACGATCAGCCTGAATAGCCTAGCCCTGTTTGATGTGGGACAGGCGACACTGAAACCCGGCTCGACCCCGGTATTAATCAATGCGTTGATCACTATCCGCGCTAAACCGGGCCGGATGATTTTAATCACCGGCTATACCGATGCGACCGGTAATGCCGCGAAAAACCAGGCACTATCACTGGCGCGGGCCGAAGCCGTCCGTGACTGGCTATTACAGACTGGCGAGCTGTCGCCTGTCTGCTTCGCCGTACAAGGCGACGGGGCGACACGACCGATCGCGACGAATACCACAGCGGCAGGGCGTGCCGCTAATCGCAGAGTTGAAATCCGTCTGATACCGAACGCGGTCGCCTGTCCGCGACCGCAAACGGTGCCGGGCGTTTCAGCAACAACGTCGCCGATACCGGCGACATCATTGACACAACAACAGGAGTAAACTTATGGCGATCCCCGCTTATTTGTGGTTAAAAGATGACGGCGGTGCCGACATCAAAGGGTCTGTGGATGTTCAGGACCGGGAAGGCAGTATTGAAATTGTGGCGTTAGAACATGATTTGTATATCCCGACCGACAACAATACCGGCAAGCTGACCGGGACCCGCGTGCACGCGCCGCTGGTGTTCACCAAAGAGGTTGATGCCTCGACCCCGTATTTGTATAAGGCGGTCACCAGCGGTCAGACCCTGAAATCGGCGGAAATCAAGTGGTACAAAATTGATGATGCCGGTCAGGAGAAAGAATATTTCAACACCAAACTGGATAACGTGAAGGTGGTGAAAGTGGCGCCGCTGATGCATGACATCAAAGATCCGGCCAAAGAGAAGCACAACCATCTGGAACGCGTTGAGTTCCGCTACGAAAAAATCACCTGGACTTACAAAGACGGCAACGTCATTCACTCCGATTCCTGGAGTGAACGTTCGACGGCGTAACGTCCGCTGTTTTTTTATTTTTTATCGTTTATAGGCGGGTGGGGCCGTTGGCCCCACCTGGGACAAAAACACCCGAAATAATGAAGCATCATGACCTTATGGGCCTCGGTATACGGCTATGGGCGGTAGCGTATCCGGTGTCACAACAGAGGAACAGGATGGAGGCAAATTGTCATGGAAAATCAGTCAGCTATTTTACTTCGCCGATTAAATCCCTATTGTGCGCAGGCACTGGCGGCAGCGGCCACTTTATGCCAGACACGGGCTCATGCGGAGATCACCGTAGAACACTGGTTACTCAAACTGCTTGAAGGCGGTGAGGGTGATATCACGGTGATTGCCCGGCATTATGCGTGGGATATGAATGCGTTGTGGCAGTCGCTGTTGACGCGAATTAATGGCCTGCCCCACCGTATTCATCGACGTCCCCGATTATCGGCTCCTCTGTGTGAGCTATTACAGATAGCCTGGGCGGTGGCGACGCAGGAAGCGGGCAATGAATCGATTCGTTCCGTGCACCTTTTACAGGGTCTGAGCGGTCAGCTCGCCGGGGAGTGGGTGAGTGATGCGTGGCCGTTACCCTGTTTGAATGTGACGCAACTGCAACGCTTGCGCCCGTTGTTGGATCACCACTCAGACGAGTGCCCGGAGAAGCAGGTTACGGCGCGTTTGACTGGGGCAGGATCGGCTGTTGACCTGGCGGAGACCGCCGCAGATAACCCCATGCCCAATCCTCACGCGTTATCATCGGCTTTGCAAAACGTGTTGGATAAATTCACGCTGGATATCACTGCCCGCGCCGCCGAAGGCGGCATTGATCCGGTCTTTGGCCGTGATAATGAAATTCGCCAGATGATCGACATTTTATCGCGTCGGAGTAAAAACAACCCGATCCTGGTGGGAGAGCCGGGAGTGGGGAAAACCGCGTTGGTGGAAGGACTGGCGCTACGGATTGCCGAAGGCGATGTCCCGGCCAGCTTGAAAACGGTCAGTGTGCGGGCGCTGGATCTGGGCCTGTTGCAGGCGGGCGCAGGGGTGAAAGGCGAATTTGAGCAACGGCTGAAAAACGTGATTGAAGCTGTCCGGCAATCGACCACCCCCATCTTACTGTTTATTGATGAAGCCCACACCTTGATTGGCGCCGGTAATCAGGCGGGCGGCGCAGACGCCGCTAACTTACTGAAACCCGCGTTGGCGCGGGGGGAATTGCGGACTATCGCGGCGACCACTTGGTCGGAGTACAAACGCTATTTTGAACAGGATACTGCGCTGGAGCGCCGTTTCCAGCGGATTAACGTTGACGAGCCGGATGATGAAACCGCTTGCCTGATGTTGCGCGGGCTGAAAGCGCGTTATACCCGCCACCACGGTGTCCATATTCTTGATAGTGCGGTACAGGCGGCGGTGACACTCTCCCGTCGTTACCTGGCTGGGCGTCAGCTCCCGGATAAAGCGGTGGATCTGCTGGACACCGCCAGTGCCCGGGTGCGCATGAGCTTAGAGACTTCACCGGCATCGCTGACACAGTTAAAAACCGAGCGCGATTCGCTGGCGATGGAACGGCAGGCGATTGAAGCCGATCAAAATGTGTTGCCAGGTGAAGAGGTTACCCGTCTGGACGCCATCGCGGCCCGGTGGGCAGTGGTGGCGGATCAGACGGCTCAACTTACTGAACAATATCAACGAGAAAAGGCGCTGGCTGAGCGCATTCTCGCGCAGCGTCAACATTCACCTCAAACGCCGGAACTGAAGGCGGATTTGGCGGCGCTGGCGGCGTTACAAGGAGCTGAACCGCTGCTCTCACTGCATGTTGATGTTCGCATGGTCGCCACCGTGGTAGCCGACTGGACGGGCATCCCGTTAAGCAGCTTATTGAAAGACGAACAAACCGGCCTGCTGCATTTGGAACAGCATTTGGGCGAACGGGTGATAGGTCAGGAGACGGCGCTGTGGGAAATCGCCCAACGTTTACGGGCGGCCAAAACCGGTCTGACGCCGGAACACGGTCCACTGGGGGTTTTCCTGCTGGTTGGGCCGAGCGGGGTAGGCAAAACTGAAACCGCACGGGCATTAGCGGATAGCCTGTTTGGCGGGGTACGTTCACTGATCACCCTCAATTTGTCGGAATACCAGGAGCCGCATACGGTTTCCCAGTTGAAAGGGGCTCCACCGGGTTATGTGGGTTATGGGCACGGCGGGGTATTAACCGAGGCGGTCCGTCAACGTCCTTACAGCGTGGTGCTGTTGGATGAAGTGGAAAAAGCTCACCGGGACGTGCTTAACCTGTTCTACCAGGTATTTGATCGCGGTTTTATGCGTGATGGTGAAGGGCGTGAGATCGACTTTCGTCAGACCGTGATATTGATGACGTCGAATCTGGGCAGTGATCAATTGATGGCGCTACTGGCGCAACAACCTGACGCCCCGAATGCCGCGCTGCATGAGCTGTTACATCCTGTGCTGCGGGATCACTTCCAGCCCGCCCTGCTGGCCCGCTTTCAAACGGTGATTTACCGCCCATTACCGGCTGAGGCACTCAGACGTATTGTGGACATCAAACTGGGGCAGGTGACCCGGCGACTCCATACCCATTATGGCCTGACCTGTCAGGTGGAAAACGCCCTCTGTGACACACTGGTCAGCGCCTGCCTGCTGCCGGACAGCGGCGCCCGTAATATCGACAGTCTGCTCAACCAGCAAATTTTGCCGGTGTTATCACAGGCGCTGCTGGAACGTCTGGCCCATCACCCTAAACCAGCTGGGGTGGTATTGGGTGCCGATGAAACCGGCGATATCACCCTGACATTCACTGAAACAGAGCAAACGGAGAGCCCGTCATGAACAACGCCACCCCGGCGATCATCTTTGATCACAGCCGCTACACACTGACCGTGTGGAAAAATACCGCACCGCTGGATGTGGTGGCCTTTAGCGGGCAGGAAGCCTTAAGCCGACCTTTTCGTTATACCATTGAATTCACCAGCCCGGTGAAGGATATCGAACCGGCGCAGATGCTGATGCGGGACGCCTCGTTTACCCTGACGTCACCCCCGTTCAACCCGGGGAGGCGAGGCATGCCAATCGTGCCCCGGCTCCCTTGCGCACGCTATACGGGGTGATCAGCGAATTTAAACTGCTGTCCACCTCGCGGGATGAAAGCCATTACACCGTAACCCTGGAGCCGCGGTTGGCCCTGTTGTCGAGAAGCCGCCAGTTCGCTATTTATCAGAAGATGTCGGTGCCGGAAATCGTGGAAAAAATCCTGCGTGAACGTCACGGTTTTCGTGGCCAGGATTTCTTATTCACCCTGGCGTACACCTACCCGAAGCGGGAGCAGGTGATGCAGTACGACGAAGATGACTTGCGTTTTGTGCAACGTCTGCTGGCAGAAGTGGGGATCTGGTACAAACTGACCGCGGATGACCGGCTGAAAATTGAGGTGGTGGAGTTTTACGACGATCAGCGTTACTACCAGTTGAATATCTGTATGCCGGCCCGCCATCCGTCAGGGATGCACGGCGGGGAGGTGGACGCGGTGTGGGGGATGGAAACCGCGCATCAGGTGGTGGAAGGGAAAGTGGTGACCCGCGATTATAATTACCGTGACGCGCTGCCGCAGTACGGTATGGATACCGAAGCGGATGTGACGCGGGGCGATGAGACCCTGTATGGCGAAGCGTACCATTATCGGGATAACTACCGGGTACTGGGCAACCGTTACGACCTGGATCCGGCAGTGGAAAGCGGGGTGTTCTACTCCCGGCTGCACCATGAGCGCTACCTGAATCGGCAGACCCAACTGCGGGGGTTAACCACTTCCGCGACGCTGTTGCCGGGCCAGGAGTTGAAAGTCAGGGGTGAGGCCCCGGAAGCGTTCCGTAAAGGGGCGGTGATCACCGGTATTCGCAGCAGTGCGCGCCGGGATCGCAGTTTTGAAATGGCGTTCACGGCGATCCCCTACGCGGAAAACGTCTGTTTCCGGCCTGAATTGATCCCCAAACCCCGGATAGCGGGCACCTTGCCGGCCCGGGTGAGCAGTACGGTAGTGAACGACCCGTACGGGGATATTGATAAAGACGGGTTGTATAAAGTGGCGTTTGACTTTGACCGGGCAGACTGGCCGCCGGGGGGAGAAAGCCTGTGGGTGCGTCTGGCCCGCCCTTACGCGGGTGACACCTATGGTTTTCACTGGCCGTTGCTGGCAGGCACCGAGGTGGCGATCGCGTTTGAAGGGGGCGACCCGGATCGGCCCTATATCGCTCATGCGCTGCATGACTCGAAACACCCCGATCACGTCACCCTGGGCAACTACAAACGCAACGTCCTGCGTACCCCGGCGAATAACAAATTGCGGATGGACGACGAGCGCGGTCGGGAACACATCAAACTGAGTACTGAATACGGCGGTAAGAGCCAGCTCAACCTGGGGCATCTGGTGGACAGTCAGCGACCACACCCGGATAAACGGGGCGCGGGTTTTGAGCTGCGTACTGATGACTGGGGCGCGATTCGGGCCGGTAAAGGGCTGTTTATCAGTGCGGATAAACAGGCCAACGCGGGGGGAGATGTGTTGGCAATGCAGGCGGCAATCGGTCAGTTACAACAGGCGCAGGCATTAACCGAAGCATTACGGGGTGCGGCTGAAACCGCCAAAGCTGAATTAGCGGATTTGCAGCAACAGAAAACGTTACTGAGTGACACGTTAACCGAACTGAGAAAATCAGCGCTGTTACTTTCCGCACCCGAGGGTATCGCTCAGACGACGGCGAAAAGTCTCCAGCTTTCCGCGGGGGGAAATATTATTGCCACCAGTGGGAAAAATACCGATTTCAGTGTGCTGAAAAAATTCACGGTGGCTGCCGGTGGGATGATCAGCTTGTTTGCCGAAAAGCTGGGGATCAAACTGTTTGCCAGCCGAGGCCGGATAGATATTCAGGCACAGGGTGATGCAATGGGGCTGGAAGCGCTGAAAGATATCACGGTGAGCAGCCATGAGGGCAAAGTGATCATCAGTGCCAAAGAGGAGATTTTATTGGCTTGTGGCGGGGGATATATCCGTATTGGCAACGGGCAGGTGGAAAGTGGGGCGCCCAATAACATTATCCAGCGGGCGGCGGTGTGGCAAAAATTTGGTGGGCAGAGTTTTAATCAGATGGCTTCCCAACGTGAGACAACGGATTTTTCTGTAACGCCGCAGGTGCTCTGGCCTTTTGATGATTCACCGGTGAACCATCAAAGCAGCCTTTTACACAATCAGGACAATGGTCAGCAACCTTCGACAACCGGCTCGGATGGTAAGGTGACCAAACAGCAGCAATTAGGGGTGGAAGCAATGAAGTTCTATTTAAAAGAAGGTAAGGAGTAATGATGTCCGATTCATCAGAAAAAATGGTTGTTCAGCCTGTTTATGACGAGCATGGCAGTCTGTATTACCCGTTAGTTAATGCGCCCAGTGAAAAGAACCTGACGGCGATTTGTTATAAGGTACCAAACCGGGTTATTCCGGTGATTTTTTTGCCCGGGGTGATGGGGAGTAATTTGCAGGATAAAAATGGAACGCCAGTTTGGCGTTTAAACAGCAGCTTGGGTGCTTTGAAGGACTGGGTTTTAAAGGGCGCAGAAGATCGAAAAAAGTTGCTTGATCCGGAAAATACTGTTGTCGATTCACGGGGCAGAGTAGACGACAATCATAAAGAAGGCCCTAAATTTCCTTCGCGAAAGGAGCGAGGTTGGGGTGAGGTCGCCTATATGAGCTACGGTGAATTTTTGCCCTGGCTTCAGGCGGCGCTGGATGATCAGGATGAGTTATTGCATAACCGGTTGAATAAGACGGGAAAGCAGACACTGCGTCAGCAACTGGAGTTGATGGATTTACAGGCTGAGATGGGGGAAGCCAAACTGACACGGGATGAAATTAAGCTGAGTTATCAATATCAGTTTCCGGTTCATGTGATGGGGTATAACTGGCTTCAGTCTAATGTGGAGTCAGCAAACCGGTTGGCGGACTATATTGACCAAGTGGTTACGGGCTATAAACGGCGGTGTCAGCCTTGTGAGAAGGTGATACTGGTCACGCATTCAATGGGGGGACTGGTGGCACGTCACTATTCAGAAATATTGGAGGGGCATGACAGGCTCCTGGGGATTGTGCACGGTGTGATGCCGACATTTGGTGCACCGACGGCTTATAAGCGGATGAAAGCAGGTGAAGGTAGCCCGACTGGATTAGTCATAGGCAAAGATGGCGGTCAATTCACTGCCGTGATGGCGCAGTCACCGGGACCACTTCAGTTATTACCCGGTTTGAGATACGGTAAGTGGTGGTTGAAGATTGAGGATGGAAATACACGCTATAGCTTACCGGAGCGTGATCCTTATGAAGAAATCTATTTGCAGCGCGATAAATGGTGGGGATTATGCGAAGAACGTTTAATTAACCCGGAAAATAAGGCAAAAAACCGGTCAGTAATGCAGGCAGATTGGAAAAAATATACTCACCTGTTGTCTTACGTAGTCCGGCCTTTTATCGAAGGGTTAACTGATTGTTATCACAGCAATACCTATGCTTTTTATGGTAACAGTACTAAACACCTCTCTTATGGCACCGTCCGCTGGGTAGCACGTAAAGATTATTTTAATCGGAAAGGTAATCTTGAACTGGCATTTAATAGCCCGATATTTGACCCGATGAATGCGGAGCTTTCAGATATGCGCAGTGTCAAATATCCAATAAAACTTGGCAATGACTATTCTCTAATACAAACTTTTACTATAGCGGATCCGCAAGAGCCCGGTGATGGCACGGTGCCAGTTGAGGGCGGGAAGTTTACCGCCAGCGGTCTGCGTTCAATATTGGGGGCGGAAGTTGATCATGAAGGTGCCTATAATACTGACGATACCCGTTTTTTTACCCTGCGGGCGATTGTCAAAATAGCGCAATCTATTAACCAAACTTCCCTGGCCTATCCTGATGAGTAGAAAAAAAACGCTCTCCATAATAATTGCCAGCCTGTTTATGCTGGTGTTTTACGGGATGTGGCACCGGTTAGAGCCCTATCCCCCACATACTGTATTAAATCAGAAGGAAAAATTAGCTGTGGACAAACTATTAGCGAATTTACAAACCCGTTGTATCGGTCGATATTTAGTTGATTTACCGGGAAACTATCATGATACGGTGAATGCTTCCCGGGTGAATGATCATTGGGTAGAAACTCAACGGATCTATTTACCTGCCTTTGAACAGCGTATTCAATTACGGGAAGACGCGTTACGGCAGATGAAGACGTCATATCCCGTTGATATGCCCTATTTAAAAAATATTTACTCTGTCCCCGAGGGAATGAAAGGGATTATTTTTGAACGTATGCAAAATCAAAGTGTCCCGGATGCGGTCAGGGTATTAGAAGCCCATCTATATAGCAATGGCGTGGCGATTAAAGTGGAAATAGGAGCGACAAATGCTTCCGCTGCACGTTATGACAAAGATCGGCAGATTCATCCTGATATTTATAATAATGATGTGCCAGAAAAACTGACTGAATTAAGGTATTTTTTGTCCCGTATACACGGACGTGAAGAAACAGAAATTCCGACTACAGCGGGAAGTTGTATTTCCAATGCGTTTATTGCAGATAATCAAAGAGATAAAGAAGATATCGGTGCATTATATAAAACTGGCCCGGATAATTATTTGAATGTGAGAATACAAACGAATAACTATATCCGTGAAAAAGACAGTATGCTGGAGCGTATCGGCCAAATTAAAGCATTTCTGTACCGGGGTGATATTTTGCGTAAAGGCGCGCGAAAAATTAATGGGCTGGATACCGAGGAATTATTGGCGGTGGGATTACAGCCGGATAGTGATGATCCGCGTTATCAGTTTACGTTACTGGCAAATGAGAAAACCGGCGGAAAGAAAACACCGGTATTTGATTTGACGGTGGTCAATGATGAAGAGACACCGACAGCTTATAGCCAGAATGAAATAGTGGCGTTCTGGGATGCTATTAGTCAGACCGTCAGAGTCAGACTCAGCGCTTTTTATTCCCAATAACATGCGTCTTAAATTAAACCCTTTATAGGGATATAAAGGTTAAAAATCAGGATGGGAAAGGATAAGAAAATACCGATACGTATTTTAGGTTCAATCATCAAGATTGTCTGGACGGTAAAAATTGAATAAAAGAAATATCTTACTTATTTTGTTGTCTGGTGTGGCTATTTATGCCTTGTGGCGATGGTATTTACCTGATCCTTATCATCCTGTTTTAACTGAAAAGGAAAAGAAAGTGACAACGGAAATGTTAGCAAATATGCAAACCCGCTGTATTGGTCGGTATCTGGTTGATTTGCCAGCCAACTACAACAATACCGTGGAGGCGGCTAGGGTGAACGATAATCGGGTAGAAACCCGTCTGCTCTATCCACCTGCCTTTGAACAGCGTATTCAATTACGGGAAGACGCGTTACGGCAGATGAAGACGTCATATCCCGTTGATATGCCCTATCTAAAGAATATTTACCGCTTACCTCAGGGGATGAAGGGGATTATTTTCGAGCGTATGGAGGACCAAAGTGTACCGGATATGGCTCGGGTATTGGAAGCCCATCTGTACAGTAACGGGGTGGCAATAAAAGTGGAAATGAAAGCGGAGGATGGTTCTGCGCCACGTTATGACAAAGATCGGGAAAAGTATCCTAATATCTATACCAATACTGTGCCAACGAAACTGGCAGAGTTGAAAGACTTATTATCCCGTATACAGGGACGTAAAGAAACGGAAATACCCACTACCGCCGGAAACTGTATTCCTCATGCATTTATTGCCGATAATAAAAAGGATAAAGAAGATATAGGCTTATTGTATAAAGCGAACCCGGATAATTACCTGAATGTCAGAATGAGTACTAATAATTATATCCGTGAAAAAGACAGTATGCTGGAACGCTTTGGCGTAATTGAAGCCATGCTGTCCCGGGGGAAGGCTTTGCGCAAAGGGGCGCGGAAAATAAATGGGCAGGATACTGAAGAGCTATTACTGTCGGGCCGTCAACCGAACAATGATAATCCTCGTTATCTGTTTACATTACGGGTCAATGAAAAAACGGGAGGGAGAAGGACACCGGTATTTAATTTGGCGGTAGTCAATGATGAAGAGACACCGACAGCCTATACCCAGAATGAAATAGTGGCGTTCTGGGATGCCATTAGTCAGACCCTCAGAGTCAGACCCGGCGCTTTCGATCCCCGATAACATGTGTTTTAAATTAAAGCCGTTATAGGGATATAAGGGTTAATAATCAGGGTGGGAAAAGATTAAGAAAATACCAATACATACTTTAGGTTCAATCACCAAAATTGTCTGGGCGGTAAAAATTGAATAAAAGAAATATCTTACTTATTTTGTTGGCTGGTGTGGCGATTTATGCCTTGTGGCGGTGGTATTTACCTGGCCCTTATCACCCTGTGTTAACTGAAAAGGAAAAGAAAGTGACAACGGAAATGTTAGCAAACTTACAAACCCGTTGTATTGGCCGGTATTTGGTTGATTTACCGAAAAAATATAATAACACCTTAAATGATGCTATTTGGGTGAATGATAACTTGGTAGAAACCCGTCTGCTCTATCCACCTGCCTTTGAACAGCGTATTCAATTACGGGAAGACGCGTTACGGCAGATGAAGACGTCATATCCCGTTGATATGCCCTATCTAAAGAATATTTACCGCTTACCTCAGGGGATGAAGGGGATTATTTTCGAGCGTATGGAGGACCAAAGTGTACCAGATATGGCTCGGGTATTGGAAGCCCATCTGTACAGTAACGGGGTGGCAATAAAAGTGGAAATGAAAGCGGAGGATAGTTCTGCGCCACGTTATGACAAAGATCGGGAAAAGTATCCTAATATCTATACCAATACTGTGCCAACGAAACTGGCAGAGTTGAAAGACTTATTATCCCGTATACAGGGACGTAAAGAAACGGAAATACCCACTACCGCCGGAAACTGTATTCCTCATGCATTTATTGCTGATAATAAAAAAGATAAGGAATTTATAGAGTTAGTATATAAAACGAATCCGAATAATTACCTGAATGCCACTATGATGAGCAATAATTATATCCGTGAAAAAGACAGTATGCTGGAACGTCTTGGTGTAATTGAAACCATGCTGTCTCGGGGAAAGGTTTTCCGCAAAGGGAAACGGAAAATAAACGGGTTGGATACTGAAGAGCTGTTGCTGTCGGGTCGTCAGCCGAACAATGATAATCCTCGTTATCTGTTTACATTATTGGTTAATGAGAAAACCGGCGGAAAAAAAACACCGGTATTTGATTTGACGGTGGTCAATGATGAAGAGACACCGACAGCCTATAGCCAGAATGAAATAGTGGCGTTCTGGGATGCTATTAGTCAGACCGTCAGAGTCAGACCCGGCGCTTTCGATCCCCGATAACATGTGTTTTAAATTAAATCCTTTATAGGGATATAAGGGTTAATCTAATCAAGGTGGATAAAGCATTAAAATACCAATAGGCATTTTACATTCAGTTGTCAGAATGACTCAGGCGGTGAAAATTGGATAAAAAAGAGTTTGCCGATTTTATTGGCGGCGGGGGTATTCTTTCTGTGAGAGGTCGGTTTTTTTAATAATGCACTCATGGTGGGTTCAATGTGATTAAATTTGATTTTTGTGATGTGGTATTAGTCTGTGTTTTTCTCGTTTTCTATTATGCCTGGCCGGTCATCATGATTATTGATGGTTATGTCATTTATCGGACGGTTCAATGCATTAAGCGAAAGAAATACAAAGTCCTGTTGTTCTTAATCCCTGTAGTGGTGTTATTGAGTGGGCCGCTTATTTATCTTTTAATTCAGTTTTTAAAGGTATGGGACCCTTCAGATTAAAGTCAATAATGAGATATATCGGGATGAAATATTATCTCCTGATATCTGATGGTTTATTTAGGGTTATTTCGATAATCAATAGAGGATATCACAATGTCTGGTATTGTTTGTTTAGGTGATGCCACCGATCGAGGTGGAAAAGTGATTACCGCTTCTTCAACAATGTATTTCGACGGTAAACAGGCCGCTTTGGTGGGTGATCTCATTAATTGTCCGCTAGACGGGCACGGTATTAATCCCATTATTGAGGGGGATAATACCGTTCAGGAAAACGGCCGCGCTGTAGTGGTGCATTATTGTCGCTGCCAGTGTGGGTGTCGAGTATTGAGTTCAATGCCTCATAACCAGGTTGAGTCATCGTCATGAGCTGGCCTATTCCAGAGATCCCCCGGCTTCGTATCGTGGCGCCGGTGCGTTATGGGTTGTGGGGGATGATTTTATTGCTGATGCTGGCGGTGGGCACAGGTATGGCGCTTGTGCTGAGAGAAACTCCCGATTTATTGCAGGTCGTACTGTATGGCAGCTTACCGGCCTTTTTCGGCTGGATGCTGTTATTTGGTGCGGTACTAAACCGCTATGAGCGATTCTGTACTACGGCGCAAGCCTGGGAAGCCGCCAGTGCCGAAACCCGTTTCCAGTGGCAGCAATGGAGCAGAAAGCAATTGGCGGTGGTCGGCAACTTTATTCTGACGCCAGAACCACAGGGCATAGCCCCCTTGTTGGGTAAACCGAAAGATATTCCGGCTTTTCCCGATGCCGGACGGGCGCTGTCTGTGCCATCAACGGATATCCGGCAGTTATTGGCGAAAGTTGATGATAAGTTTGAGCAACAGTGTTCGGGGTATCGCTCGCTTTTATGCACCATTTATCTTGCTGGTGCCCCTTCAATGGATTTGTCTCATCATCAAGAGTGTGTGCAACAACAGTGGAGTTTGGTTCCCACTCAAATAGAGAGCAGGGAGGTAATAACGTCATTGTACGACAAAGCGGCTTTTGAGGGGCTGATAATGGTTATCGCCTGCCAGTGCTGGCCTGCCAAAGGCGGTAAAGAAGTGTACAGCGAATTTTTGTCTGCTCAGTTACTTTCCTCAACGGCATTTGTCGCCCAGAAAAAGTTAAACGTTCTGGCGGGTATGGGAAGGGCGCTGCCATCATTACCCGGGGAAATAAAGAAAGATTTCAGAATGTTATTTGAGTATAACCGCATTGCCAAAAACAGTATGCAGCACCTCTGGATGACGGGGGTTTCTCAAAATATGCTGACTGAACTGATGATGGAGGGCCGTGATAGTCCATTCCATTTTGTCCCGGAAAATCCTGTTCATTTAATCGACCATACTTTTGGTCCACCGGGGCCGCTGTCTGTGTTTCTGACCTCAGCCATGCTGACCGAGGCCACTGGTCTGACAAATAGCGATCATATCATTATCAATCAATTACCCGAGGGTAGTGCGATACTTTATTTAGTGACGAAGGAGTTACATCGATGAACGCGAGTCATGATCATCACTATGGCCTTCGGGGATATGTTTTTATTACGCTGAGTCTTGCCGGAATATTTTTTCTGCTGATTTATTTAAATCAGGCATTGCTTGCGGACAATGGGTTACTGAACCTTGCGTGGTATGCCTATGCCACGCTTTTTCCAGCCATACTGATAGGCTTATTGGGGAGCACGGCATGGGAGTATATACGGCAGAATAAAGCGCAACAACCATTCCGGCCAGAGACTGCACAAGCTGAAACTCGCCTCAGCCAGTCTGCGCCAATAGTCAGTGATTTAGGCGATCGTCTGCACCGTCGTTATGGCCTGTTCTGGTGGTATAAAGTCCGTATCTTGTTGTTGGTGGGCGAACCTGAACAGGTGGAAGCCATCGCACCGGGGCTGACGACGCAACACTGGCTGGAGGGCCATCGTACGCTCCTGCTGTGGGGCGGCAGTTTGCAAACTGAACCCGATGCCGCGCAACTGGCGGCCCTGCGTCGCTTGCGCCGTTTCCGCCCGCTTAATGGTATCGTCTGGGCGCTGACCGAACAACAAAGCGCGCAGCCGGTCTGGATGGATAAGGCATTGCGGATGTTGCAGAATCAGGCCCAACAGTTGCACTGGCAGGCGCCTGTCTATTTGTGGCAGGTGTGTCACAGTCTCTGGTCACAGGAAGGGCGGGTGACTCAGGCGGTGGGGTGCTTTTTACCTGAACGCTGTACCCCCGAGATTGTGGAGACCCAACTGCACCAGTTGATTGACCCGATACGCAAGCGGGGGATGCAGCAACTGTTGCCCGATAATGCCCATGATTTTTTATATCGGCTGGCCTCCACGCTGGAGAAAACAGGCATTGACCACTGGCGCAAGGTGTTGACGCCGTGGCTGGCGGAGTACGCTCAGGTCGTGTCGTTGCGTGGCCTGATGTTCAGTCTGCCGCTGGAAGCAACCCTGGATGCAGGACCGCAAAGTTGGTTGCCCGATACCGCCTGGCAGGGGGTATTAGCTGACAGTCGGCACCGGCATGGCAGACGGGTCGGATGGATCCAGAAGCGCAACGTTTATCACGGCCTGATGGCCCTGGCCTTATTGTGGGGCGCGGGCAGTGTGCTTTCTTTTTTTACCAACCGCGACCAGATAGCGGGGGTCAACGCGGCGGTGACTGATTTGCAAGCCCGTCCTGAGGCGTCCGATGCCCAGTTGATGGCGTTTAAGGCGCTGCGTAATGAAATGGGCCGGTTGCAGTACCGGGCCGAACATGGGGCACCCTGGTATCAGCGTTTCGGTTTGAATCAAAATCAGCCGCTGTTGACGGCGGTGTTGCCGTACTACACCCAAATGAATAACCGGCTGATACGGGATAAGGCGGCGGCGATACTGCGCCAAAAACTGAGCGCGCTGGTGAATCTGCCCCCGGGCAGCCCGCAACGGGCCCGCCGGGCGAAAGCCGCGCACAACCAACTCAAAGCGTATCTGATGATGGCCTACCCACAGAAAGCGGAGGCCGCGTTTTTAACCCGCGTCCTGAGTGAAAATGAGCCGGCCCGGGCCGGTATTGCCCCCGGTGTCTGGTTGAGTGCGGCCCCGGATTTGTGGGATTTTTATGCGGAGAATCTGCCCGCCCATCCGGAATGGCGGATTACGCCGGACACGGCGTTGGTCAGTCAGGCGCGCCGGATATTGCTGGCGCAGATGGGGCGGCACAATGCGGAAGCCACGCTCTACCAGCAGATGCTGCAATCGGTGGAGAAGGATTATGCCGACCTGACCTTAAGGCAAATGACCGGCGACACTGAGGCGGAACGGTTGTTTACCACGACACGCGTGGTGCCGGGAATGTTTACCCGTCAGGCGTGGGAAGGGCAGATACAGAAAGCGATTGATAACGCGGTAGCTTCACGTAAGGAAGCGATTGACTGGGTGTTGAGTGATAACCATCAGGCCGTCCCGGCAGCCGTCTCACCGGCGGAGCTGAAAGCCCGCCTGACCGCGCGTTACTTTACCGATTTTGCCGGGGCCTGGCAGGATTTTCTCAACAGCCTGCGCTGGAATAAAGCGCGTAATCTGGCCGGAGTGACAGACCAGTTAACCCTGATGGCGGACGGGCGCCAGTCCCCGCTGATAGCGTTGATGAACACGGTGGCGTATCAGGGACAAACCGGCCAGCAGGGGCCGGCGTTATCGGATGCATGGGTGAAATCCGCGAAGACGTTGCTGAATAAAACGGCGGTGCCGGTGATTAACCAACAGGCTGGCGAAGTAAACGGACCGATGGACAGCACTTTCGGTCCGTTACTGGCGCTGATGGGGAAAAGCAATCCACAAAGTGTGATGACCGCGGACAGCAACCTCAACTTACAAACCTTCCTGACCAGAGTTACTCAGGTGCGGCTGAAACTGCAACAGATAAACACCAGTGATGACCCCTCAGAGAGGGCGGAGAGGCTGGCGCAGACGGTGTTTCAGGGCAAAAGCACCGACCTGACGGAGACCCAGGGTTACGGCAATCTGATGGCGGCCAGTTTGGGTGACCAATGGCGCGGTTTTGGTCAGACGATGTTCGTACAGCCGTTAAATCAGGCATGGCAGGGAATACTGAAACCAGCAACGGCAAGTTTAAATGAACAGTGGCAGACAGCAATAGTGGCTAACTGGAATACCGCCTTTGCCGGTCGCTACCCGTTTGCCGGTGGGCAGAGTGACATTTCATTGCCGATGCTGGGGCAGTTTATCCGCCCGGACACCGGGCGCATTGAGCAGTTTTTGACGCGCCAGTTAGGCGGCGTATTGCATAAAGACGGCAACCGTTGGGTGCCGGATAAAGTGAACGGTCAGGGGTTGCAGGTTAACCCGCGTTTCCTGAAAGCGGTGAATCAGCTCAGTCAGTTATCGGATGTGCTGTTTGCGGACGGCAGTCAGGGACTGCGGTTTGAACTGCGCGCGCGAGCGGCGCGGGATGTGGTGGAAACCGACCTGACGATAGACGGGCAGAAATTGCGTTACTTCAACCAGATGGAAAGCTGGCAGCGTTTTCGCTGGCCGGGAGAGACGTATAAACCGGGGGTGATGCTGACCTGGACCAGTGTCAATGCCGGGGCGAGGCTGTTCGGTGATTATCCGGGAACCTGGGGACTCATTCGCTGGCTGGCGCAGGCGAAAGCGGAAAAGTGGGATGAAAGCCGTTACCGGCTGACATTCACTATGCCGGACGGTTTACCGGTGACCTGGATATTACGTACGGAAATGGGCAGCGGGCCGCTGGCGTTGCTGAAACTGCGGGGATTTACGTTGCCGAAAGAGATTTTTGACACGACACCGGGTGATGACCCGGTCATCTCACTGGTCGATGACGATGACCTGACGGAGGGATCATGTTGCAACGATTGATAACAACCTGTCTGGGTGAGCGTGATGTGTTGACCCTCGCCCGAAAGCAGACCGAACGGTGGACGACGTGGTTGTTGCCCATTAGCGCAGAAGCGCCGACCGGGGAGGATCCAGTTCATCACGATGATTTTCAGCGCATGCGTGAGGAGGTCAATAAACTCAGTGGCATTGATACGGCCCTTATCTGTCAATTGGCGGAAAAACTGCTGATGACCTACTGCAAAGATGTTCGCGTGGCGACCTATTACGTCTGGGCACGTCTGCATCAGGAGGGTGAAAACGGTCTGGCTGAGGGGTTGACGTTGTTAGCCGCGCTGGCGGACCGTTTTGGCGAAACCTTGCTACCCCATCGAGCAGGCAGCCGTCAGGCTGCGCTGGTATGGCTGACCGGGGGCAAAATTCAGGCCAGTTTATCCCGCTACCCGGAAGTGAATCGCGCCGATTTTGAACGCGTGCTGGCCGCGCTGGCGTTACTGGAACACGTGTTTGCCGACTGGGACGCGGCGGCTCGTCCCACCCTCGCCGGGCTGGCGGGACCCCTGGAAACCCGTCTGGCCCAATCGGGCGGTGTTGACGCCGTGGTGCCGCAAACTATCGCACAGACCGCGTCGGCGAACGGTGACGGGCCTTCACCCGTCGTGCGGCCCGTGCAGTCCGGGCGTGATTTGCTGGAACAGGCGCGTGAACTGGCGCGTTATCTGCATGATCAACCGCACGGGTGGTTATCCAGTCATCGCCTGATGAAAAATCTGCGCTGGGATACCGTCCATCAGTTACCGCCGCAGGATACCACCGGACTGACCCGTTTGGTGCCGCCTCGTACGGAATACCGGGCGCAGTTGAAACGGCTCTACCGGCAACAAAGTTGGCGTGAGTTGTTGGCGCAGGTCGACCGGATGTTTGCGGAAGGGGTTAACCACTTTTGGCTCGATTTACAGTGGTATCTCTGTCAGGCATTAAGCAAATTGGACCATCCTGATGAAAGTTGGGCGGATATTGTGAAACAGGATCTGAGCATCCTGCTTGGGCGCCTGCCGGGGCTGGAGAATTTGGCCTATAACAACGGAACACCGTTTGCCGATGAGGTGACCGGTCAGTGGATAGCGCGGGACGTGATGGCGGCCCAGGACCACGGGTTACCGGACGCCCCGCCGGCACAGGGTGAGAATGACATCCTGGCGCTGGAAGCGGAGGCGTTACAACTGGCGGACAGTGAAGGTATTGAGGCCGCGTTGCGTTGGCTGGGGCAATTGCCGGGGATCATGGGGGTGCGTCCCCGCTGGCTCCAGCGCTTGTTGATGGCGCGGGTGGCGGAGCAGTACGGCAAAAATGAGATGGCGTTGCATCTGCTTACGGAGCTGGACGCCGGCGAACCGTTGGGTCTGAGTGAGTGGGAACCGGTGCTAATGTTTGAGGTGAAAGCCCGGCAACTTAAGTTGCTGCGGATGAAAGCCCAACGCAGTGAACAGGATAAGGTGCTGACGGCACAACGCAGGGAGACATTGCTGGCCGGACTGGTGGCGATTGATCCGGTCAGGGCGGCGGTGTTGTGTGGCTGATGGCCCTAGAATATGGCATGACAATCTTATCCCTGTTCGACCCGTTTTACCCTCCCCAATGTATTTATTCTGAACTGTTTATTTGAGGACAATCCGATGGATGATTTAATCCTGCGCTATTACGAGGCAGAAATGCGCTACCTGCGTGAAGCGGGCAACGAGTTTGCCAAAGCCTATCCTGACCGGGCGGCTCTGCTCAATCTGGACAGAGTCGGCACCCGTGACCCCTATGTGGAGCGTTTGTTTGAAGGCTTTGCCTTTCTGATGGGCCGCCTGCGCGAGAAGCTGGATGATGACTTACCGGAGTTGACGGAAGGGCTGGTCAGTTTGCTGTGGCCGCATTACCTGCGCACCATCCCTTCCCTGTCCATTGTGGAACTGGGCGCGGATTGGGCACAGTTGAAACAGCTGAAAAATCCGGTGCAGGTGAAAAAAGGCTTTGAGATACTTTCGCAGCCGATCGGCCCGCAACAGACCCGGTGCCGCTATACCACCACTCAGGCGGTTCAGTTGCTGCCGCTGGCGCTGACTGACGCTTCGCTTAAATCTGAACCGGATGGCCGGGCTGTCATTCGCCTGCGTTTTAATTGTGGCACTCAAGTGGACTGGCGCCAGGTTGATTTGAGTCGTTTGCCGCTGTACCTGAGTGCGGACAGCCCGCTGGCCTGTGCGTTACATCGGGCATTGACGCTTCAGACGCAACAGCTGTATCTGCGTCTGCCCGGTCAGCCCGACCGCCAGCCGTTTGACGGGGGATTCTCCCCGTTGGGATTTGGCGATGAGGAAAGGCTGTGGCCGAAAGGGGACAGTGCGTTCAGTGGCTATCAGCTGCTGCTGGAGTATTTTACCTTCCGTGAGAAATTCATGTTTGTCGCGTTGTGCGGGCTGGAACAGCTGACTATACCCGACAGGACGCCGTGGTTTGAACTGGATGCGGTGTTGGGTGAAAGCTGGCCTCAGGAGTGGCCGTTTTCTGCGGCGCATATCCGTTTGCACTGTGTGCCGGTGATTAACCTGTTCCCGCTGGAATCCGATCCGTTGCCGCTGTCACCGTTGAAAACAGAGTATTTGCTGCGCCCGATGCGCCTTCAAGACGGGCATACCGAGATTTATTCGGTGGATGCGGTAGTCTCCTCGAAACGCAGTGATCACCAGTCGTATGTGCCCTTCAGTAGTTTTCGCCACAAAGGCGGTATGCTGCGCCATGACGCACCGGCGCGTTACTACCATACCCGGGTAAAACAGGGGCCGTCGGGTTTGTACGACACCTGGCTTATTCTGGGCGGGGAGGAGATTGATAATAATGAAGGATCGCGTGAAGCAGAAAATCTGTCACTCACGATAACCGGTACTAATGGGCAACTGCCTCGTCGGGCATTGCAGGAGACGCTGCTGGATACGGCGGTGTCTCCCCCGTTGGCGGAACTGACCGTGCGTAATCTGTGTGAACCGACATTGCCGTGTTATCCGCCAAACCGGGATCGCTTTCACTGGCGGGTGCTCAGTCATCTCGGCTCCAATTTCCTCAGTTTGATGGATAACCCGGAAGTGTTGCGCGGCACGCTGGCCCTGTATGACTGGACCGATGACGAGATGAACTATCGCCGTCTGACGGCCATTGTGGCGGTGAAACATGCGCTTATCGAGCGGTTTGAGCAGGGGTGCCTGCAACGGGGCGTGCATATTGAAGTCACGCTGGACAGCAACGGCTTTACCGGGACCGGGGATATCTGTCTGTTCGGTGAAATGCTCAGTCGCTTTTTTGCCTTGTACACCGATATCCATCTGTTCAACCGGCTGACGCTGGTCTTACAACCCACAGGAGAACGCTTGTCATGGCAAGAGAAGCACAGTCAGTGTATTCCCGGTTAATGCCCGGACTAAAGGACGATATTTCGACGCTCAATTTCTATCAGTTCTGTCAGGCCGTTGAGCGCACGGTCCCGGATCGGCACCCCCTGGGCAGTACGGATAATCCCGCCGATGATGTGATACGTTTCCGGCCCCATCCGGGGATGGGGTTCCCGACCAGTGCACTGAAAGCGATGGAAACTGACTGCGAATACCCGGATCGCCCCCCGACAGTCAGAACCACGTTTATGGGGCTGTACGGCGTGGATTCCCCGTTGCCGACCGCTTACCTGAACGATATCGCGCAGCACCGGGAAGGGCATGAAGCGGTGGAAGCCTTTCTGGATATGTTTAACCACCGGATACTGACCCAATATTACCGTATCTGGCGTAAATATTCCTACCCGGCGACGTTTGCCTCTGGGGGAAGTGACCCAACATCGCAGTGTTTACTGGGACTCATTGGCTTAGGCATCCCGGGCAGTCAGCAGCAGATTGCCACGCCGGTGTCCCGTTTTCTGGCGTTGCTCAGTGTGATGCGCCTGCCGACTCGGACGGCGGAAGGGGTAGCGGCGCTGGTGATGTTGCTGGCGCCGCAGACCCGTGTCGTAGTGACACCCGCCTGCCCACGGCAGATTCATCTGCGGCAACCGGCCGGTTTTTCAGACTCGCAGCCGATTTCCCTGTCGCAACGTACCGTGCTGGGCAGAGTCGGCACGGATATCAACAGCCAGTTATTGCTGGCGTTGCACACGGATTGCCCGGAGGAAGCGCGAGGCTGGCTGCCGGGCGGGCAGTTACACACCGATTTGTTGACGTTGCTGCGCGTCTATCTGGGTTGGCGGTACCGGGCCCGGCTGCAATTGACCCTTCAAACCCGAATATTACCGGTGCCGGTGCTGGGCAGCGATAAGCCTGTTCAGCTGGGGCTGACCGGGGTGCTGGGGTTGCAGGCTGAAAAAAATCAGGCAGCAATCCCGGACAAGATAACGGTGAGTCTGGGAGATTATCAGGGAATATCGCCGGACAGCCATCAAAACACAGGAGGACACCATGTTCACTACCGCTTTTTATAAAACGGTGCCGATGATAGCGGCAATCACCTTACTGCTGACCGGCTGCGGGCTGACGCAGACGGTAGCCGATGGCACGGTATCCGCCACACAGTCCCTTTTTCATCGACAAGTGAAAACAGTGCGGCTGGATTTTACGCCCCGGGCAGCGGTCAACACGGATAGCGGGGAAAGTGTTGCCCTGTCCGTCCCTGCGCTGGTCCGGGTTTATCAGTTGCGGGACAACCAGGCGCTGGAAAAAGCGTAAGCGTCAACTAAACCCCACCTTGCTTTTTCCATGGCAGCAGTTTTTCCAGATCCGGGGCGGGCTGGCATAACTCATCCAGACAAGTCATGACATAATCGAAGGGGAT
>NZ_JBHFKV010000044.1:0-35053 GCF_042879355.1 Photorhabdus sp. RM71S
AAACCCATTAAACCCATTAAACCCATTAAACCCATTAAACCCATTAAACCCATTAAACCCATTAAACCCATTAAACCCATTAAACCCATTAAACCCATTAAACCCATTAAACCCATTAAATCATCAATCATGAAAAATCGGAGTAACAAATGTTCACTTGTTACCGTCAGACTAGTATTTTTCCCGAAAGCCTTCGGCAATTTTTTCCAGCTCGTTCATTAAATGGATATCCCTGTCCGTTTCAGCTACATCATTGGGCTTGTTGTGATCCCAGTGTTTGATAATCGCGATTAACAGATAGGTGTTGGCGTCGAAAAAACCAAGGCAATAAACCAAAACATAACCACTGGTTCGTTTAAATTGCGCCAGTTTGAGTGGAAATCCTTTGTCTTTGAAATGCAGGTGCTGCAATTCAAGGTAAGATCGATTATGCGTAAACCGGTAGGGAACGTCTCGACCAAAGGTAATGGGTAAGCCTTTTCCCTCTTTATAGGCCCGAAAGTCATCAACCAGCGCCTTGGTTTTCTGTTCGCCTAAAGCCTCTTTTAAAACACGGTGCGTGAATATTCTTATCACCGCAGAGTTTCCTTTTAATTGCTTATTGACTTTTCCGTTATTTTCTTTATTTCATTTTCACTAAGGTGAAAATGATCTGCTGGAGACGAAGGGCGCTGTTCATCACCAGCAGATCACTAAAGATTGGTCGTGTCCTTTCTTCGGAGAGATAGGTCCATATCTTACGACCATTCTTCGTAGTCCCCGGCCATTCCCTCTTTGATTTTTGCAGCCATCTTAGTGGTTATTTTATTCATATTTAGCCCTTCTCCGGTGAAATTGGCCGGGATGCTTTTCAATTCCGTACTTCCCCGTTGTGCATATTCACAAAGCGTGCTCATCTCTTCAAAAAGTGCGGCAGGAACGGCGTAAAACTGGATCTGATTGTTAGATGAAACAGCAATAGCATCTCCCTGGGCTTCTGCCAGTGCTGCACTGGGATTGGATTTAAACTTACTGATAGCTGTTGTGTAGCCACACATGACTTTCTGCAACATGGTAAACCTCCATTCAGAAAAATTATAAAATATACTAAATATAGGGCTAAATATAGCTCTATATTTAATCTGAAACCAGTATCTTGTAGACCGTTTATCGGCCTATCTTTAGCTGTTTGGCAATCTTTGAGGTTCCCATAGATAAAGAGTTTCAAGAAACCGATTTTAATAACGTTTTCAACCGGGGAATAAACTTTTTCATAAACCGATTAAATCATTAAAAATAGGGGGTAACAAAATCCGCAACCAAATGATTTAAATGAATATTAACCAGGTTATTTGCGGTATTATTATGTTGCATTTATTATGCAAAACCAACACCTTAAATACGCGGGTTTAAATTTTTTTACATTGATTTAATCATTCCAATAACGTTGTTTTTCTACGGTTTTATTTAAACGTTTAAATGCCCGTTTAACTGTTCTGGCTGATTAATTTGCCAGACTTTTACCATCGTTGATGCAATAAAGCATTATTAAAGTATCAGAGAAAACGAATCAGCCGATAACACGCTATCAAAAGTTTCCGATAAAACGAAATTTTAAATGGGTTGGTTAGCAGTCTGAGTTCCCTCAAAAAGAGGGAACTATCAGGTGAGAAATCAGAATTTCTGGGAGATACTGAATTTAATGTTACGTCCAATCCCGGAAACCGATTCACTGAGGTATGGGCGATAATCACGATTAAACAGGTTATTTACTGTGACACGTGCTTCAAGACCTTGCCAGAAATTGGGTTGCCAGCTGGCGAATAAGCCGTGCAGTGCATAACCTTTGCTTTTTGGTAATGCCCAATGACCTGCATCTGGATCGCCATCTGTAGGAGAACGGTCTTGTTTGCGAATGAAATCACCAGTCCAACCAACAGCCATTTGCCATTGAGGAATTTTTACACCAAGCATTGTATGGGCAGAGGTAGGTGGAATATCTCTAAGCCAGGTTTTACGGTTCCACCACGGATTGATAGGAGAGGTATCCCTTTGCCCACGGATTGTTGAGAAAGAGAATTTGCCAAATAGGTAACTACTATCATAGAAGGTTTCGATTTCTAGCCCCTGAATGGAGTATCCCGGTAAATTACGATAATTGGGTAAGGGCTTGCTGCAAGCGGATTCTGGTGCGCCGTTTGCTTGAGCTTTACAGTGAATCTTACTGCGGCCAGTAAATATTTCGTCTTTACCTCTGTTGTAGAATAGAGTGGTGCGGATCTGTAAACTATCCTGAGCTGTCAGCAGATTATTAAAATCCAGAATTGCACCGAAGCGGAGTCCAGTCATTCTTTCTACATCTAGATTACGACTGGTGGCTGTAACACTTGACTGTGCATATTGTACTTCATATTGCTCATCTACCAGTGGGGCACGCCATGTATGGCTAATATCAGAAAATAGTGATAGGTTTTGTGTTGCTTTCCACATAATACCTAAATGAGGAGACCAGCCGGTATAGGTGACGCTGCTATAATCGTGGCCTATTTTGGGCGATTTATCATTATAAACGGCAGCAATGTTTTCCTTGCCCGTATTTTTGATATGGTCATAGCGAATTCCCGGTGTGACGGTGACACTGCCAATAGTCATTGCATCTTGTAGATAGAAACTATGAGTTTCTTGTTTTCCTGATGGCATTTGATATGGTTGGAAATAGCCATAATTATAGGCTGGATTTTTACTCTGATTTTTGTAATACATTAATGTGTTACGCTGATTTTTATGCCAACGAACACCAGTTAGGAGCGTGTGCTCTATCGCTCCAGTCATAAAAGCCATTTTATTATTGATATCAACAAGATTATCCACATAGTCGATCCAACTTTCATTACCAAGATTTCCTATGCTAGCAACTGCTCCTGCATTGACTGGCCGCTTATCATGCTGTTCTGTTTTCGAATAGGCATAAGTTGCTGTCAGGTTAAGTAACGGATTGTCTTCTGGTGCAATATTCCATTTAGCAGTGTAATTTTGGTCTGTTTGATCACGATAAACCAGCTTACGACGCCAGGCTTCATCCCAACCATATTTCTTAATATGGGCCTCTGATGGAGTAACTATTTCATCGCGTTTTGCTGCCCACGGCTGCCAACCATCAGAATCAGAACGCATAGCGGAAAGTGTTAATGTATTAGCATCGTTCAGGTAAAAATTCGTTTTCAGTAAGTAGGATGCCTGATCACTTTTAGAGAATGCAAAACGGGTGCCATCCGGTCGTTTAATGTTGCCGCCATCTCGTTTGCTCATATATAACAGGCCGTCAGCAAAGCCTTCTATTGTCCGGCCATAGACTGCGCTGCTATAAATATTTTGGCGATCATTGGTGTGATAACTGTATTTCAACAATCCACCAAAATCTTCTCCAGGCCGTAATAAATCACTGGCATCTTTGGTGACAACTTTAACTGTTCCGCCAAATCCGCCATTACCATCAAGTAGATTATGTGGGCCTTTATCGACATCGACTCGCTTGATTAATTCTGGCTCAATAAAGATAGAGCCTTGGCGATATTTCTCGAAGCCTTTTGGTGCATCATCCAGAGTGACTTTAACGTCTTCGGTATCGCCCATTCCCCAGATATTCAAAGTTTGGCCGCCTGGACGAGGCGATCCTGACATAGAAACGCCGGGGAGTTGATCGAGCAGCTCGGCAATATTATCTGCCTGGGTGCGTTCAATATCCTCTTTTTTCAATACTGAGCTTCCAGCACTGACGCTGTTATTCAATCCGCCAATAACAGAAAGTGTGGAAAGTGTGATGACTTTCTCTGATTTTTCCGGTTTTTCTTTTGATTTTTGTTCTCCATTTTCCTGGGCGGCCAGATAACCTGGCAGGCCAGTACTCAGCATAATTATGCTGGATAAAGCATAATGAAGAGTGCGATTAATTGGTTGTGTAGTCGCTGTAGCTGAGGTTTTTTGTGGTTTCCCGCTATTTTTCATTGTTATAAGCATCCTTGAAATGTCGTTAAATAGAAAAGTTGCACTTACAGGATAGGTCACTTAACGCAAGGAATCGGGCAGTAAAAAGTTAATAACGGTATTAATTATTTTGTTGTTCAAGATATCTTCAAATCTGAGCTAAAAGCATCTGTTAACAATAACTCTTGATGTTGTTACTAGATTGCTCTTGAGTCTATTTTTATGTATGTTTATACAGTCATTGTTGATAGGCTAAAGCAGAATGCGAAAGATTATTCATATTGATATGGATTGTTTCTACGCAGCTATTGAAATGCGTGATGATCCGTCACTTCGTCATATTCCCATTGCTGTGGGCGGCAGTGCAGACAAGCGGGGTGTTATTAGTACAGCTAATTATCCTGCCCGTCGTTTTGGAGTACGTAGTGCAATGTCTACTGCAATGGCGTTGAAACTCTGTCCTCAGCTTAAAGTTCTTCCGGGGCGTATGGCGCTATATCGGGAGGTTTCCCGGCATATCCATCAGATATTGTCTCGTTATACTGAGTGGATAGAGCCTCTGTCATTGGATGAAGCTTATCTAGATGTCACTGATAGCCATCATTGTTATGGATCTGCCACGCTTATCGCACAGGAGATCCGTAAATCCATTTTTGATGAATTACAATTGACGGCATCAGCCGGTATTGCGCCGGTGAAATTTTTGGCAAAAATCGCTTCTGATATTAATAAACCGAATGGGCAATATGTCATTCCTCCTGATCGAGTGGCTGATTTTGTTAAGGTTTTACCTTTGCGAAAAATTCCGGGGGTTGGCAAAGTCATGGTGCAACGGCTGGCTAATATGGGGCTGGAAACCTGTTCTGATATACAAAAATATGACGTGATTGTTTTGGTGAAACAATTGGGGAAATTTGGTCAGGTACTTTGGGATCGTTGTCACGGTATTGATGAGCGATTAGTGAATCCAGACCGTCTGCGAAAATCAATTGGTGTGGAGCGGACACTTGCGAGAGATATTCATCATTGGGAACAGTGCACTGAACTGATGGGAAGTTTATATCTGGAATTAGAAAAACGATTAAGTAATGTTAAACCTGATCTGCGGATTGCTCGTCAGGGGGTTAAACTGAAATTTGATGATTTTCAACTAACCACTCAGGAACATGTTCATCCACTATTGGATAAACAGGATTTACTGCAATTGGCCCAGAAAACATGGACATCTCGTCGGGAAGGGCGTGGCGTTCGTTTAGTGGGTTTGCACGTAACTTTGCAGGATCCAGAAATTGAGCGGCAACTTTTATTTGAATGGTAACTTGCTTGAATGGTAATTCCCCTGCCATCACATTGAGGCAGGGGAGAGCTGATTAAGCTTTTTCAGGAATAGCTTTCAGAATTGCCGTCAGCAGTTGCCAATATTGCCCGACACTCTTGATGTGCACCTGTTCGTCAGGAGAGTGAGCGCCCGTAATGGTTGGCCCGATAGATACCATGTCCATATCAGGATAAGGTTTCTTGAATAGGCCACATTCTAGTCCGGCGTGGATCACCATGATATTAGGTATCTTGTCGAATAACTGCTGATAAGTTTCACGTACTAAGTGCATTACCGGAGAACTTGCATCTGGCTGCCAGCCGGGATAATCACCTTTAGCGGAAATCTCAGCATTCGACAGTTGAGCTAGCGAAGAGAGCATACCTATGACATAAGACTTGCCGCTGTCGATAAGCGAACGGATTAAGCAAATGAGATTTACCTTATCTTGTTCCATCGCCACAACGCCCACGTTTAGCGAAGTTTCTACTACACCTTTGATGACATCACTCATACGGATAACACCATTAGGGGTACTGTTTAGCAATGAGATAAAACGGCTTTGGCAGTCATCAGTTAATGCCTGAATGTCGGTTTCGACCTCTTCCAGTAATACAGTCAGGTTTTTCTCAACGACGGCATACTCATTTTTCAGTATACCTAAGTACTCATCTTTCAGTTGAGTAAGCTGTGCTGCTTTATCGGCAGGGATAGCAACAATAACATGGCCTTCGCGTGGAATGGCATTACGCAGCGTACCGCCTTGGAAGTCGAGCAGTTTTAGCGCCAATTCCTGAGTATGGGCGGCAAGGAAGCGAGCCAGTAGTTTGTTGGCATTACCCAGTCCTAAATGAATATCACAACCGGAATGCCCGCCCTTTAGCCCTTTGATTATCAGTTTTAGTGTTTTGTAGTTAGCCGGAACAACTTCACGAGTCAATGCTAAAGTGGTGGTAAAATCGATACCTCCAGCACAACCCATGTAGATTTCCCCTTCTTCCTCTGAATCGGTATTGATTAAGATATCAGCTTGCAGCCAGCCCGGTTGCAAGCCAAAAGCGCCATCCATTCCGGCCTCTTCTGTCATGGTCAATAAAACTTCTATAGGGCCATGTTTTACATTGTCATCAGCCAGTACAGCCAACGCTGATGCCAGGCCAATACCGTTATCAGCTCCCAGAGTTGTACCTTGGGCAGTAACCCATTCACCATCAACATAAGGACGGATAGGATCTTGAGTGAAATCGTGTACTGTATCGTTGTTTTTCTGCGGCACCATATCAAGATGTGCTTGCAGAACAACCGCCTTACGATTTTCCAACCCTTTACTGGCTGGCTTTCTGATCAGAATATTGCCGACTTGATCACGTTCAACGTGCAACTCTTTTTCTTGCGCCCATTGAACAATGTGGGTTGCCAAGGCTTCTTCATGATAGGAAGGGTGAGGAATAGAGCAGATTTTGGCAAAGATGTCCCATAGAGGTTGAGGGGATAATTGTGATAGTTCTGATTGTAATAGTTCTGACACGACGAATCTCCTATGACTGCATCTCAATTAAGATGGAAATACTACTCTCTACCCGATAAATAGTTTTTATACCCGTCATCTTTCAAGTTGCCTCTTTGTTGGCTGCGCTCACTCACCCCGGTCACATAGTTTGCTATGCTCCCGGGGATTCACTCCCTTGCCGTCGCGATGCATCTTGAAATCCATTGGGTATATATGATGAGCGCTTAACGCCATGATGTTATTGGACTCAGAATACCACTTTAGTTTTGTTAAGAATAATACGATTCATCGATTCCTTGTTTCCGCTAGTTTTTACAGACCTAAGTCACTATAATTCGCGCAACTTTTTTTGCCAGATGCTTTTCTAAAGTATTTTTAAGTTGTCGGGATCAATTTTTATGAGCGAAAAATATGTCGTAACTTGGGATATGTTGCAAATACATGCCCGTAAATTGGCGCAACGTTTACTCCCTATCGAACAGTGGAAAGGTATCATTGCCGTTAGCCGGGGTGGTCTTGTGCCTGGGGCGCTTTTAGCGCGTGAATTGGGTATCCGTCATGTAGATACAGTCTGTATTTCCAGCTATGACCATAATAATCAACGTGAACTACAAGTTCTGAAAAAAGCAGAAGGTGATGGTGAAGGTTTTATCGTTGTGGATGATCTGGTTGATACTGGAGGTACTGCTCAGGCCATCCGTGAAATATATCCAAAAGCCCATTTTGTGACTATTTTTGCAAAGCCGGCAGGCCAACCTCTGGTTGATGATTATATTGTTGATATTCCTCAAGATACTTGGATCGAGCAACCTTGGGATATGGGTGTAGTATTCGTTCCGCCAATTTGTGAAGGTAAATAACGTCAGCATTGTTATGGCAAACCAGAACCTTTCAGAATCACTTTTTAAGCCAAGACAAAAACATCAGGAAACTTCCACGCTGGTAAAGCACTGCCATCCCCGGTTAATTGCGGGTAATTACAGTACGTTGGATGGTAATAGTCATGGTAGTTGGTATCGTATGATTAACCGGCTGATGTGGATTTGGCGAGAAATTGATCCGTTTGAAATAGAAGAAGTGTTGTGCCGGATTGCCATGACAAACGCGCAGCGCAGTGATGATAATTTACTGGATACTGTGATTGGGTATCGTAAAGGTAACTGGGTTTTTGAGTGGTCACATCAGGCGATGTTGTGGCAACAGAGAGCGTTGCAGGTAGAGCAGATCTCAGAAGCTGGCAATTTCTGGTTGAAAGCGGCTAATTTGTATAGCATCGCTGGTTATCCCCATCTTAAGGGTGATGAGTTGTCTCAGCAGGCCGTCATTCTAGCCAATAAAGCTTATGAAAATGCGGCTCGTTGTTCTGGCTATCAGTTGAGGAAAATAGAGTTCAAACTCAAGGAAGGTGGTTGTGTGACTGGCTTCCTTCATCTGCCTCAGCAACTGCAAAGGCCTTCTCCAACTATTTTGGTTTGTGGCAGTTTGGATAATTTGCAAAGCGATTATTATCGGCTATTCCGTGATTATCTGGCGCCGCTTGGATTTGCGATGTTAACTGTGGATATGCCCTCGATTGGTTACTCTTCACGTCTGAGGCTGACACAGGATACTTGTATTCTCCATCAACAAATCATCCATCAACTGGATGAAATTCCTTGGATTGACCACTCCAGGATTGGCCTATTTGGTTTTCGCTTTGGTGCCAATATTGCCGTCCGGTTGGCCTATTTGGAATTTAAACGTATCAAGGGTGTTGCAACTCTTGGCGCTATCGTTCATGAGTGGCTCAGCAGCGTTGAACGTCAACAAAATTCACCTTCGATGTATCTTGATATGTTTGCTAGCAGATTGGGTATTTATAATGTGGATGAAAAGGCGTTTCGTCTCGAACTCGGCTGTTACTCCCTTAAAAAACAAGGTTTGTTAGGTCGGCGTTGTTCCGTTCCTATGTTAGCGGGTTATTGGCAGAATGATATTTTCAGCCCGAAAGAAGAATCTAAGCTGATAGCAATGTCATCAATGGATAGTAAATTACTGGCTATTCCGACAACGCCTGTTTATAACAGTTTCAATAAGGCGTTATGGGAGATTAGTCAATGGTTGAAAAATAAAGTCTGTTGATGAAATTTCCGTTACTTGTTGATTATTAGCTGCTTTATTTTATAAAAATTTCATGCGCTTTCGGGTGAAGTGAACAGCATTAATTTGTTCTAAGCTCCTATATTTTTCAATTTAGCATTATGATGCCTGTTGGCATAACGCTTCTCTCCTGTTAAAACTGAGCACTGTTTTTTTAATTTAAATCTAATGGCAAAAATATGATGAATAGCAGCCAAACATTGGTTGTGAAACTGGGGACGAGTGTACTGACAGGCGGCTCTCGTCGCCTGAATCGAGCTCATATTGTAGAACTGGTAAGGCAATGTGCTCAGCAACATGAAAAAGGTCATCGCATTATTATTGTGACTTCCGGTGCTATTGCGGCAGGGAGGGAACATTTGGGCTATCCGGATCTACCTGCAACAATTGCCTCCAAGCAATTGCTGGCGGCGGTCGGTCAAAGTCGGTTGATTCAGTTGTGGGAGCAGCTCTTTTCTATTTATGGTATCCATGTTGGGCAAATGTTATTGACCCGGGCGGATTTAGAAGATCGCGAACGTTTTTTAAATGCCAGAGATACCTTACAGGCTTTGCTCGATAATCGCATTGTGCCTGTAATTAATGAGAATGATGCAGTTGCAACGGCGGAAATTAAAGTTGGTGATAATGATAATTTATCTGCACTAGCGGCAATTCTGGCGGGAGCCGATAAGTTGCTATTGCTGACGGATATTGAAGGGCTGTATACCGCTGATCCGCGTAGCAATCCAGACGCAAAACTTATCCCGGAAATTTATGACATCAGCGATGAATTACGTATGGTTGCCGGTGATAGCATTTCGGGTTTAGGGACGGGAGGAATGGCAACTAAACTTCAAGCTGCGGGGATTGCAGGTCGCGCTGGTATTGATGTCATTATTGCCGCGGGTAATAAACCAGATGTCATCTCTGATGTCATTGAAGGTAATCCAGTAGGTACTCGCTTTCATGGGTTGGAAAGCCCGATGGAAAATCGCAAGCGTTGGATTTTTGGCGCACCTCCAGCGGGTGAAATTATTGTAGATCATGGCGCTGAGACAGCAATCTGCGAAAAAGGCAGCTCTTTATTACCGAAAGGGATTAAAAATATTAAAGGTGATTTCTCCCGTGGAGAGGTTATCTGCATTCGTAGTCTGTCTGGTAAAGATTTGGCGCATGGTGTTTGCCGTTATAACAGTGATGCTCTACGTTTAATTGCAGGCCACCATTCACAACAGATAAGCCAAATCCTCGGTTATGAATATGGTGCTGTTGCGGTTCATCGTGACGACATGATCGTAAGTTAAGGATTTATAATGTTAGAACAAATGGGAAAGGCTGCCAGGGAAGCTGCATGGCAACTGGCACAGCTAAGTACAAAACAGAAAAATCAGGCATTAATCCGCATTGCAGATTTGCTAGAGCAGGAATGTGCAATCATTCTTGAAGCTAATCAGCTTGATATGATTCAGGCTCGTGAACAGGGCATGAGCGAAGCACTGTTGGATCGTCTATTATTGACGCCAGAACGTTTGACAGCGATAGCTCACGATGTTCGTCAGGTATGCCGTTTATCTGACCCGGTAGGGGAAGTCATTGATGGCAGTTTGCTTGACAGTGGTTTGAGGTTGGAGCGTCGCCGTGTACCGCTGGGTGTGGTCGGGGTGATTTATGAAGCGCGCCCTAATGTCACCATCGATGTTGCATCTCTGTGTTTGAAAACCGGTAATGCAGTTATTTTGCGTGGAGGTAAAGAGACTCATAACACCAATCAAGCGACAGTGAAAGTCATTCAGCAGGCACTTGAACAGAGTGGATTACCTACCGCAGCCGTGCAAGCGATAGATAAACCGGACCGTGAGTTAGTTATTCAGCTACTAAAAATGGATCGCTATGTGGATATGTTGATTCCACGTGGTGGGGCAGGGTTGCATAAGCTGTGCCGTGAGCAATCGACCATTCCAGTTATTACGGGTGGAATTGGCGTTTGTCATACCTTTGTCGATGAAAGTGCTGATTTTGCTAAGGCATTAACTGTAATCACTAATGCTAAGGTACAACGGCCAAGTGCCTGTAATGCTTTGGAAACCTTGCTGGTACATCAGAAGATTGCGGCTGATTTTCTGCCTGCATTGAGCAAGCGCATGGAAGAACAGGGAGTTACTCTGCATGCGAGTAAATCAGCAATGGTGTTTTTGAAAGATGGACCTGCTAAGGTCGTGGATGTTACAGAAGCAGATTACTGTGATGAGTGGTTATCTCTGGATATGAATGTGGAAATTGTTAGTGATATGGGGCAGGCAATTGATCATATTCGTACATATGGTACGTCCCATTCTGATGCTATTTTGACTCAATCTTTGCACAATGCTGACTATTTTGTTCGTCAGGTTGATTCTGCTGCGGTTTATGTGAATGCTAGCACTCGTTTTACTGATGGTGGCCAGTTTGGCTTGGGAGCGGAAGTTGCCGTTAGTACGCAAAAACTGCATTCCCGTGGTCCAATGGGATTAGATGCGCTGACTACGTATAAATGGATTGGTTATGGAGATGATTTAATCCGTAAGTAATGTGTTTACTGTTACCCCAGAAGCGTGTCTGGTTATATTGAAGTTTCGGTAAGATCATGCTTTTGGGGTAGCTTTTACCGTATATATTAACTTTTAATTTTACGTTGATGTAAAGTTCTGGTTACTATAGGCGTTAATATATTTTTAACGATGAAATTTATCAAGGATATCAGGCAGTGAACCAAATATTATTTATTGTAGGTGCACGTGGGGCAGGAAAAACGACGGTTGGAAAATTATTAGCCAATGAATTATCGTACACATTTATTGACACTGATCACCATATCCAACAAACCAGTAACATGACCATTGAGGATATTGTTAACCAGCAAGGATGGCAACAATTTCGGCAATTAGAAAGTCAAGCTTTACAACAAGTTACTCAAAGCAATTGTGTTATTTCTACCGGTGGTGGGATCATTCTTTCCGCTGAAAATCGCCAATATATGCGACAAAATGGCACGGTGATTTATCTTCAAGCTTCAGCGAGCATTTTGGCTGAGCGATTAATGCAGCAACCAGAAAGTACCCAACGCCCTAGTTTGACGGGAAAATCTATTATTGAAGAAATGGAAGAAGTGCTTGCCGCCAGAGAAAATCTCTACTGTGAATGTGCGAACCATATTATTAATGCGCAACTTTCACCGGAAAAAATTACAACTTATGTGAAAGAAATTATGTTCTCTGGAATAGTTTTCTGACACTATTTTAGTATTTTTTATAGAGAAATAGGAATATTACAGTGTCGAAGAATAAATAGTATCTTCTATTTATTTTTTCAAATGGGTTGAGATACGAATATGTTGTTTAAATTTCTAAGGCTTGTTTTTCGTTTAATGTTTCGTTTAACAATAGAAGGAGATATTAAACAATTTAACCACCCCAAATGCCTTATCACGCCTAATCATGTCTCTTTTCTTGATGGTGTTTTGCTGACACTTTTCTTGCCGGTTAAGCCAGTATTTGCTGTCTATTCCAACATTGCAAATCGTGGTTTTATGAAACTGGTAAGGCGCTATGTTGAAATAGTTCCCTTAGACCCAATAAATCCAATGGCTGTCAGGATACTGGTTAAGGAAATAGAAAAAGGACGACCAATAGTTGTTTTTCCTGAGGGAAGAATTACTGTTACCGGTTCTTTGATGAAAATCTATGATGGGGCAGCTTTTATTGCGGCGATATCCGAAGCCGTTGTGGTTCCTGTTCGTTTTGAAGGGTTAGAAAGAACCCTATTCAGCCGATTAAAAGGTATTTTCAAACTTCACCTTTTTCCGAAGGTGACAATGAAAATCCTGCCTGCGGCACAATTGCCGATGCCGGATGCGTCTAGTTCGGAGCAACGACGTCGTTTAGCCGGTGAGCGTTTGCATGAAATAATGATGAATGCACGAATGGCGACCCGACCGCAAGAAACAATATTTGAATCTTTATTGGTTGCACGAAAACAATTTGGTCGTTTTAAGCCCTGTATTGAAGATGTTTCTTTTAAAGAAGAGAGTTATAACAGTCTGCTTAAAAAAGTACTGGCTGCCAGTCGTATTTTGCAGCGTTTTACCTGCCAGGGGGAACGGATTGGTTTTCTTTTACCTAATGCCACTATTATGGTCGCTGCGATATTCGGGGCATCTTTGAGAGGAAGAATACCGGCTTTACTAAACTATACAACCGACAGTCATGGATTGAAGAATGCGCTAGCGGTTGCCAGTATTAAAACTATCGTGACTTCCCGGCAATTTCTGAAAAAGGAGCGATTAACACATTTATCTGAGCAGGTTACTGAGATTAACTGGGTTTATCTTGAGGATTTGGAAGGTACAGTGACTTTTCTGGATAAATTATGGATCTTGTGGCACCTCTTTTTTCCGAAGCAAGCGATGGTGGCACAAAAACCAGATGATGATGCTTTGGTACTATTTACGTCCGGTTCAGAAGCTGTATCAAAAGGTGTAGTTCACAGTCACGCGAGTTTGTTAGCCAATGTGGAACAGATAAAAACCATTACTGATTTCAATCCACTTGACCGTTTTATGTCTTCTCTACCGCTATTTCATGCATTTGGATTGACTGTTGGCTTATTCACTCCACTGTTGTCTGGTAGTCGAATATTCCTCTACCCAAATCCATTGCATTATCGGGTAGTGCCAGAACTGGTATATGAATGTAACTGTACCGTATTATTGGGTACATCCACTTTCCTGGAGAATTATGCCTATTTTGCTCATCCGTATGATTTTGCGCGTCTTCGTTGTGTTATAGCCGGTGTTGAAAAGCTCACTGAAAATACTAAACAGATTTGGCAAGACAAATTCGGTATTCGCATTTTAGAAGGATATGGCATGACAGAATGTGCGCCTGTCATTGCATTAAATGTGCCGATGATGGCTAAGGTCGGTACTGTTGGGCGGATTTTGCCAGCAATGGAATCCCGTTTGATTCCGGTAGCAGGAATTAAGACGGGGGGACGTTTGCAACTACGTGGCCCAAATATGATGAAAGGGTATCTGAGAGTGGAAGATCCAAATCATTTAGAACCACCGGCGGCAAAAGATGAGCATGGGAATATTCAGTTTGATTGGTTCGATACTGGAGATATTGTTTCAATTGATGAACAGGGATTCTGTACTATCCTCGGTCAGGGGAAACATTTTGTTAAACAGGAAGAAATCGTGTTATTGGAAAGTGAAGCTGAATAGGAACAATAATCGTGAATGCATCCTCCGTTGTTCAACCGCTATTAACCCGCGGTATGAAAGCTGTATTGGTGTCGCAGTTTTTTTCGGCTTTTGCCGATAATGCGCTGTTGTTTGCGATCCTGGCGCAATTGAAAGCCCAGTTTTATCCTGACTGGAGCCAGCCAATATTACAGATAGTGTTTGTCTTGGCATATATCCTATTGGCGCCTTTTGTGGGGCAAATTGCTGATCGTTTCCCGAAAGATCGTGTGATGTTGTTTGCTAATAGCCTAAAGTTGTTGGGCGCGTTTACTATTTGCCTGGGATATGATCCATTTCTGGGTTATGCCTTGGTGGGCGTGGGGGCTGCATCATATTCACCGGCTAAATATGGAATCTTGGTTGAATTGACCGATGGTGATCGTTTAGTCAAGGCTAATGGTTTGATGGAGGCTTCAACGATAATTGCCATTCTTACGGGCTCTGTTGCTGGCGGTTTTTTGTCTGATTGGAATTTGGCTGTCGCACTGCTTGTTTGTGCACTGATGTATGGTATCGCTGTTGTCGCTAATTTCTTTATCCCTCGATTATCGGCGGTGCGTCAGGATAAAGGCTGGAATCTGAAAAAGGTGCTGACAGACTTTGCTTCATCTTGTTGTATTCTTTGGCATAACAAAGGAGCTCGATTTTCTTTAATTGGTACGAGTTTGTTCTGGGGAGCGGGTATCACATTGAGATTCCTATTGGTCTTATGGGTACCTGTTGTTCTGGGAATTTCTGACAATAGCACGCCGACAATACTTAATGTGATGGTTGCTGTCGGCATTATTATTGGTGCAGGTATTGCTGCCCGTTTCATCACCCTTAAAACAGTCCACCGTTGTATGCCTGCTGGTGTTTTAATCGGCGTGATGGTGGTCATTTTTGCTGTTCAGCAAAGTATTTGGGCTTCCTACGTCTTATTAATCACTCTCGGTATTTTTGGCGGTTTGTTTATTGTTCCACTGAATGCATTATTGCAGGAAAGTGGCAGACAAACGATTGGGGCGGGTTATGCAATTGCAGTACAGAATTTGGGTGAGAATATCGCCATGTTATTGATGCTTGGCTTGTATTCATTGGTTATTAAAATAGGCGTCCCGGTTGTTACAACAGGGATAGGCTTTGGTACTCTGTTGGCGTTGACAATCACGAGTTTGTGGATTTGGAACCGGTTTCAAAGAAATGGATCTTTTACCGGATAAAGAGAGTGTTATGAGTGAAAAAATTCTGACTCAGCTTAGTATTGAACTGGGAGAGAAGCTGAGACAGCAAAAACTGTGGGTGACTTGCGCTGAATCTTGCACCGGTGGCTGGTTGGCGAAAACAATTTCAGATATTGCCGGTAGCTCTGCTTATTTTGACCGAAGCTTTGTGACATACAGTAATAAATCTAAGCATCAGATGCTTGGTGTGTCAGAAGCCGTTTTACAGCAATATGGGGCTGTCAGTGAACAGGTTGTGAGAGAAATGGCCGTAGGAGCACTGAAAGCTGCGCAGGCAGATCTGGCGGTTTCGGTCAGTGGCATTGCCGGGCCTGATGGTGGCAGCGAAGAAAAACCTGTTGGTACAGTGTGGTTTGGGTTTGCATATCTAACGGTAAATGGGGTAGAAGTTGTGTCTCGCCGTTGTTGTTTTAATGGTGATCGAAATGAAGTACGCCTTCAAGCTGTCATTTATTCTCTGAAAACACTGTTATCAGAGATTATATACCCAATGGATTTCAAGATGGATCGCGACGGCAAGGGAGCGAATCCCCGGGAGCATAGGTAACTGTGTGACCGGGGTGAGCGAGTGCAGCCAACAAAGAGGCAACTTGAAAGATAACGGGTATAAAAAATTAACTTGATGCTGTATGATTATACAGTATAATTACAAACAATGTTTTAGTATCAGAAATTATTCATCGGCAGTGAGAGAGCCCTTTCATTGCTTACGAGGGAGTAAAAATGGCTATTGATGAAAATAAACAAAAAGCACTAGCAGCGGCACTAGGCCAAATTGAAAAACAGTTTGGTAAAGGTTCCATCATGCGTTTGGGCGAAGACCGTTCAATGGACGTTGAAACTATCTCCACGGGTTCATTGTCACTGGATATTGCATTAGGTGCTGGCGGCCTGCCGATGGGGCGTATTGTTGAAATCTATGGCCCGGAATCTTCTGGTAAGACAACGCTGACATTACAGGTGATTGCTGCGGCACAACGTGAAGGTAAAACCTGTGCGTTTATTGATGCTGAACACGCTCTTGATCCTATCTATGCTAAGAAGTTGGGTGTTGATATTGATAACCTGTTGTGTTCTCAACCCGATACGGGGGAACAGGCTCTTGAGATCTGTGATGCGTTAACACGTTCCGGCGCTGTTGATGTCATTATCGTAGACTCCGTTGCTGCCTTAACACCAAAAGCCGAAATAGAAGGGGAAATTGGTGATTCTCATATGGGGCTGGCAGCTCGAATGATGAGTCAGGCAATGCGCAAACTGGCCGGTAACTTGAAAAGTTCCAATACGTTGTTGATCTTTATCAACCAGATTCGTATGAAAATTGGTGTCATGTTTGGTAACCCTGAAACTACCACCGGTGGTAACGCGCTGAAATTCTATGCTTCTGTTCGTCTGGATATTCGCCGCATTGGTTCTGTGAAAAATGGCGAAGAGGTCGTTGGTAGCGAGACCCGTGTTAAGGTGGTAAAAAACAAAGTGGCAGCGCCATTTAAGCAAGCAGAATTCCAGATTATGTATGGCGAAGGCATTAACACTTATGGTGAATTAATCGATTTAGGTGTGAAGCATAAATTGGTGGAAAAAGCAGGCGCATGGTACAGCTATAATGGCGATAAAATTGGTCAAGGCAAAGCGAATGCTACCATTTACCTGAAAGAACATCCTGAAGTTGCTACTGAGCTGGATAAAAAATTACGTGAAATGCTGTTGCACAATGCCGGCGAATTCAATAGTGCTGCTTCTGATTATGAAGCCAATGAAAACGAAGAGATGAATAACGAAGAATTCTAATCTAATAATATCGGTAGTCTCTATTCTTGTATTCAAAGCTGTAAAAGTTTTGTCATCAAACTTATACCGCGTTAATAATGACGCGGTTTCTTCTCTCAGAAAGCAAGTATTATCCATATTATGCGATCATGCTTTCAGAAAATACCTAGACGATTTACAATGCTGCCTGCGAATGGATGTATACCCAATGGATTTCAAGATGCATCGAGACGGCAAGGGAGTGAATCCCCGGGAGCATAGCAAACTATGTGACCGGGGTGAGCGAGTGCAGCCAACAAAGAGGCAACTTGAAAGATGACGGGTATATATGGGATTTTACTTCTAATAGAAGAACTTTTATCTTATCCCCACTTTGTTTATTCGTGAGTTGAAAATAGGTGATGGAATATCCCACCTAACCAATTCATAAATCTGTTTTTTCCAGCTTGATTTTGGGACAATTATGAGCAAAAGCACCGCTGAGATCCGTCAAGCGTTTCTCGACTTTTTTCATACTAAAGGGCATCAAGTCGTACCAAGTAGTTCTTTGGCGCCAAATAATGACCCAACACTGCTGTTTACCAACGCAGGGATGAACCAGTTTAAGGATGTCTTTCTTGGACAGGACAAAAGATCTTACTCCCGAGCAACAACTGCTCAGCGCTGTGTTCGTGCTGGTGGTAAACATAATGATTTAGAAAATGTAGGTTATACCGCACGCCATCATACTTTCTTTGAGATGCTGGGTAATTTTAGTTTTGGCGACTATTTCAAACATGATGCTATTAGTTATGCTTGGGAACTTCTGACGGGTAAAGATTGGTTTAATTTGCCTAAAGAAAAATTATGGGTGACTGTCTATCAGACAGATAATGAAGCCTATGATATCTGGAAGAATGAAGTCGGAATACCAGCAGAAAGAATTATCCGCATTGGTGATAATAAAGGTGCTCCTTATGCGTCGGATAACTTCTGGCAAATGGGTGATACTGGTCCTTGTGGCCCTTGCACCGAAATTTTTTATGATCATGGTGAGCATATCTGGGGTGGGCCGCCAGGAAGTCCAGAGGAAGATGGTGACAGATATATTGAAATCTGGAATATCGTCTTTATGCAGTTCAACCGTCATGTTGATGGCACGATGGAGCTGTTGCCAAAACCATCAGTAGATACTGGTATGGGGCTGGAGCGTATCGCTGCTGTATTGCAGCACGTCAATTCTAATTATGAGATCGATCTGTTCCGTGATTTGATTACAGTTGTTGCTAATGTCACCGGTGCGACAGATGATCTGAGTAATAAGTCTCTGCGGGTTATTGCTGATCACATTCGTTCATGTGCATTTTTGATTTGTGATGGTGTTGTTCCTTCTAATGAAAACCGTGGTTATGTTCTGCGTCGTATTATCCGCCGAGCTATCCGTCACGGAAACATGTTGGGGGCTAAAGAAACCTTCTTCTACAAACTGGTTGCGCCATTGCTAGAAGTGATGGGAGCTGCGGGGGAAGAACTTAAACGCCAGCAAGCAATTGTTGAGCAGATCTTGCAAACAGAAGAAGAGCAGTTTGCTCGTACTCTGGAACGTGGTCTTCAGTTATTAGACGATGAACTCGCAAAACTGTCCGGTGATATTCTGGATGGCGAAACGGCTTTCCGTTTGTATGATACCTATGGTTTTCCTGTGGATTTAACCGCTGATGTTTGCCGTGAGCGTAGTATTAGCGTTGATGAAGCGGGATTTGCAGTAGCAATGGAAAATCAGCGTCGTCGTGCTCGTGAATCAAGTGGTTTCGGTACTGATTATAATGAATTGATCAAAGTTGATGAACGCAGCGATTTCTCTGGTTACGATCATAACGAACAGCAGGCAACAGTAACTGCTATCTTCCGTAATGGTGAATCAGTGAATCAAATTCAAGCGGGTGAAGAAGCGATTGTTATCCTGGATAAGACCGCTTTTTATGCTGAATCCGGTGGACAAGTTGGTGACTCGGGTATTCTGAGTAATACCAATTGTGCTTTTTGTGTTATTGATACACAAAAATATGGTCAGGCTATTGGTCATATTGGTAAGCTTGAAAAAGGTACCTTAAGTGTAAACCATACCATCAATGCGGTTATTGATATTGAACGTCGTGATGCAATTCGTTTGAATCACTCAGCAACCCATCTGTTACATGCTGCATTACGTCAAATTTTGGGTGAGCACGTATCACAGAAAGGCTCTCTGGTTAACGATAAATACCTTCGCTTTGATTTTTCTCACTTTGAAGCGATGAAACCAGAACAGATCCGTCAGGTTGAGGATTTGGTTAATGCCGAAGTTCGTCAAAATTCACCTGTTGTTACTGAATTGATGGATCTAGAAACAGCAAAAGCCAAAGGTGCAATGGCACTGTTTGGTGAAAAATACGAAGAGCAAGTCCGTGTACTGTCAATGGGGGATTTCTCCACTGAATTATGTGGAGGGACTCACGCAAATCGTACCGGCGATATTGGCTTGTTCCGTATTATTGCTGAATCTGGAACGGCTGCGGGTATCCGTAGGATCGAAGCAATTACAGGTAAAAAAGCGTTGGAATCTGTACATCAACAGGTTGATTTACTTCAGGATATTGCTCAATTGGTGAAAAGTGATATTCATAGCCTGAGTGAAAAAGTGCGGGTGACGCTGGATAGAACCAAAGCGTTGGAAAAAGAGCTTCAACAGCTTAAAGATCAACAGGCTGCACAAGAGAGCTCTTCTTTAGCAAGCAAAGCGAAAGAAGTGAAGGGTGTGAAGTTGTTGGTCAGTCAGTTAAGCAATACAGAGCCTAAGATGTTGAGAACGATGGTTGATGATCTGAAAAATCAACTAGGTTCAGCAATTATTGTGCTTTCCACTATAAGTGATGATAAAGTCAGCTTAATTGTTGGGGTCACAAAGGATCTGACGGCTAAAATAAAAGCAGGTGAGTTAATTTCCTCTGTAGCTCAGCAAATCGGTGGTAAAGGCGGTGGTCGCCCTGATATGGCCCAAGCAGGTGGTTCTGATATTGAAGCGTTGCCTTCTGCTTTGGATAGTGTGGAAGAGTGGGTAGTATCGCGGCTATAAGCGGTATTACCTGAGTTTAGAGGGCGCCATAGAGTTGTTTTTATGGTGCCTTGAAATCTTGTTGTGAAATTGTTAAAAGGTTGAGCGCATATTTATTTATTTTGGCTAAACTATATAGATAGGAAATGCGCTTAAAATTGCTTATACTTTAAGCATATACTATTGTTTTACGTTTTCACGGTGTTTGATGGATAATAGCGGGGAAACCGAAAGACCCGACTCTTTTAAATTTTCAAGGAGCAAAGAATGCTTATTCTGACTCGTCGAGTTGGTGAAACGCTCATGATAGGCGATGAGGTAACAGTTACAGTACTAGGGGTTAAAGGTAACCAAGTTCGTATTGGTGTAAATGCCCCTAAAGAAGTTTCTGTTCACCGTGAAGAAATTTATCAGCGGATTCAGGCCGAAAAATCTCAGCCAACAACTTATTGACTCTAAGTTGGCGTCCTATCTCTGTTAGAACCGGGCGCCATTTTTGAGGGATTTCACCTCTGTTGGTACTTTTTGTCTTGCTAATTTCTTAAACTCTTGTCTATTTTCCCATCTTTTTTGTTTTTCTATCGTAAGAACAGAATGTTCCTATCATGTTATTGTGGCGAATAATGATTTGCATGCACTTTAATTGAAGGTGTAATAGTTTGCTGCTGATAAAGTACACTTTTTGGTGTCAAACCACACATCTTGTGTGTGAAGTGTTCAAACAAACACGGGTTTAGAAAAATTGTTTGACTTATAAATCTGGGAAAGTAATATGTGCGCCACGCAGTGACGAGGAGCTTAAATAAAAGTTCTGAGTCGCGATTCGAGAGAAAGCGTACGGTGAGATGGCCGAGAGGCTGAAGGCGCTCCCCTGCTAAGGGAGTATGCGGTCAAAAGCTGCATCGAGGGTTCGAATCCCTCTCTCACCGCCATTTAAACCACGCATCCATAGCTCAGCTGGATAGAGTACTCGGCTACGAACCGAGCGGTCGGAGGTTCGAATCCTTCTGGATGCGCCATATTTAACCTTGAGATGAAGTCATCTGAGGTACCATTTAGGTAATCGAAGCAACTACTGCCTTTTACCAGAGTGAAAAACTAAACACGCATCCATAGCTCAGCTGGATAGAGTACTCGGCTACGAACCGAGCGGTCGGAGGTTCGAATCCTTCTGGATGCGCCAATTTAACTTTGAGATGAAATCATCCAAGGTACCATTCAGGTAATCGAGGCAACTGCTATCTTTTACCAGAGTAAAAAACTGAACATGCATCCATAGCTCAGCTGGATAGAGTACTCGGCTACGAACCGAGCGGTCGGAGGTTCGAATCCTTCTGGATGCGCCATATCAAGCCCTGCTTAAACAGCAGGGCTTTTTCTTTTCTACCTGTGTTGCCGTAACCAACCTGCCCTCGGTATGACGCTGAAATATTTTTGCTTATCTATCTAATCAGCGACAATTTGGCTTGTTTAAGATAAAGTAAACCCTTATAAAAATTCTTCTAAAACACTACGGGAGGTCGAATTGATCCCGGACGTATCAAAGGCTCTATCATGGCTAGAGGCGCATCCGACAATTTTAAAGGGAATTCGTCGCGGTGTTGAACGTGAAACATTGCGTATTACTTCAGATGGTAGTTTAGCCATAACAGAACATCCTAAAACACTCGGTGCAGCGCTTACGCATAAATGGATTACTACTGACTTTGCTGAGTCATTGTTGGAATTCATAACACCAGTTGGTGATGATATAAAATATACGATTTCTTTTCTTGGCGATATTCATCGTCACACGGCGCGTATGCTGGACAAAGAAAAAATGTGGCCATTAAGTATGCCATGCTTTATTGATGCGGAAGAGAACATCACTTTGGCTCAATATGGTGCATCGAATGTTGGTCGCTATAAGACCTTATACCGTGAAGGTCTGAAAAATCGTTATGGCGCGTTGATGCAGACCATATCCGGGGTTCATTATAATTTTTCATTGCCAATTGAGTTTTGGCGTGCTTGGGCTGGTGTTGAAGATGCAGAGAATGGTAAGGAGCAGATCTCTAATGGTTATTTCCGCTTGATCCGTAACTATTATCGCTTTGGATGGGTGATCCCATATTTGTTTGGTGCTTCTCCGGCAATTTGTTCCTCGTTCTTACGTGGAAGAGAGACTTCTTTTCTTTTTGAACGGACAGAAGATGGAACTTGTTATCTGCCTTATGCGACTTCACTAAGAATGAGTAATTTGGGGTACACCAATAAATCACAGAGCGATCTGAATATTACGTTTAATAACCTACATACTTATATTGAAGGGCTGAAAAAAGCGATTCACAAGCCATCTGACGAGTTTGCTAAGTTGGGCACTAAGCAAGGTGATAAATATATTCAGCTCAATACCAACGTCTTACAGATTGAAAATGAGTTGTATGCGCCAATCCGACCTAAGCGTGTCACTAGAGGGAATGAATCGCCTTCTGATGCTTTGTTGCGTGGGGGAGTGGAATATATCGAAGTTCGTTCATTGGATATTAATCCATTTGCTGCGATTGGTGTCAATGAAACACAAATTCGTTTTCTTGACCTATTCTTAATATGGTGTGTGCTTGCCGAAGCGCCGGAAATGGGCAGTGATGAATTAGATTGTTGCCGTAAGAATTGGAATAGAGTGATCCTTGAAGGGCGTAAACCAGAGCAAATGATTGGCTTTGGTTGTGGAAGTGTGGAAGAACCGCTAGTAAAAGTTGGTAAAAAGTTATTTAGTGACTTGAAACGGGTTGCCGCAATATTGGATAGTTGTTCTGGCACACAGTATCAAAAGGTTTGCGAAGAATTAATTGCTATGTTTGATGATTCATCACTGACTTTATCGGCCCGTGTGCTGGAAAAAGTGAAGAGCCAGGGCATTGGTGGTTTTGGACTGGAACTAGCAGATGAATACCGCCAGCAATTGATCAATGAGAAATATGAGGTTATTAGCGACGAGCAGTTCGCTATAGAACGCAGGGCCTCCGTAGAGCGACAAGACGCATTGGAACGTGAGGATACGATGAGTTTTGATGAGTATCTAAAACAACAAACAGGATACTAGAAAAAATGGCCACAAGTAAAAGTGGCCAAATGGGATTTTCTAGAGAATAGGGATAATAATTATGCGTCTTTCATTCTTTACGACCGGTGGCAGATGAAAAGGTTTCATTTGCTTGAAGAAAAATCTGAATTTTTTGTGGAGATAAAGAAATGCCTTTACTGGATAGTTTTACTGTTGACCATACTCGTATGAATGCGCCAGCCGTAAGAGTTGCTAAGACTATGAAAACGCCTCATGGCGACACCATCACAGTTTTTGACTTACGTTTCTGTATACCCAATAAACAGGTTATGCCTGAAAAGGGTATTCATACACTTGAGCATTTGTTTGCTGGTTTTATGCGCAATCACCTCAATGGTGAGGGTGTTGAAATTATTGATATATCGCCAATGGGATGTCGAACAGGTTTTTATATGAGCTTGATTGGCGCCCCGGCAGAAATACGCGTTGCAGACGCATGGAAAGCGGCTATGGCTGATGTCTTGAAAGTGAAAGATCAGAGCCAGATCCCAGAACTAAATATTTATCAATGTGGTACTTATCACATGCATTCACTGACAGAAGCTCAGGATATTGCACGTCATATTCTTGATTCAGACGTCCTCGTTAATAAGAATGACGAGTTGGCATTGCCAGAGGAAAAACTGACCGAATTGAAAGTGTAGTTCCATAGCAGTGATAATATTTCGGGTTCCTGAGATGAAGTATACCCTATGGATTTCAAGATGCATCGCGGCAGCAAAGGAGCGAATCCCCGGGAGCATAGATAACTATGTGACCGGGGTGAGTGAGTGCAGCCAACAAAGAGGCAACTTGAAAGATGACGGGTATATTAACAGGAACTTGCCGTTGGAGGTTGGTGGTGCGCCTCCAGCGGCGTCAATTTTCCGCCTCGATTTAAATGGCTTGTGCTTTTTGCTCAGGAAATTGGCTAATGGGAGTGACTCGAACTTGTTTAATGACATTATCGTTGACTGAAAGTACTTCAAAATTATATTTGCCGATTTGCACTTGTACATTAAGTGCGGGTATTTCTCCTAATTCTTCAAGCACCATACCATTAACCGTTCGTGGCCCATCAACAGGCAATGCCCAGTTAAAGGCTTTATTTAATTCGCGGATATTGGCTGTCCCGTCAATCAAAATAGTCCCATCGCTTTGTGGTGAAACTTCTTCTGCCAGAGAAGGAGACATTGATGTTGTAAAATCACCGACAATCTCTTCGAGGATATCTTCAACAGTGACCAGACCTTGAATATCACCGTATTCATCAACGATGAGCCCGGCTTTCTCCTTATTACGTTGGAAATTTACTAACTGGATATTAAGTGGTGTGCTGACGGGGACATAATAGATTTTATCTGCTGCTTTTATCAGGTTTCTTTTGGTGAACTCTTTTTTTTCTGTCATCAGTCGGTAAGCTTCACGCACACGAAGCATGCCAATGGCATCATCAAGTGAATCACGGTAAAGCACGATCCGGCCATGAGGTGAATGAGTTAATTGCCGTATGATGGATTTCCAGTCATGATTAATATCAATGCCAATAATTTCATTACGGGGAACCATAATGTCGCCGATTGTGACTTTTTCCAGATCTAAAATTGAAGTCAGCATAGCCTGATTTTGCTGTGATAGCTTGGCATTTGATTCATTCACAATAGTGCGAAGTTCATCTTTACTCATTGCGTGACTAGAGCCAGTAGGTTGTTTGATACCAAGGCAACGCATTAACAATAAAGTAATTTTATTTAGCACCCAGACCAACGGCAGCATGATTTTCTGTAACGGGCGGAGCAAAAAACTACTCGGAAAAGCGACTCTTTCAGGATAGAGGGCGGCTATCGTTTTTGGCATAACTTCAGAAAATATCAGTACGATAAACGTCAGAATACCGGTTGCAATAGCGACTCCGGCATCACCGTAAAGACGCATACCAATGATAGTAGCGAGTGCTGAAGCAAGAATATTAACCAGATTATTGCCGATAAGAATCAGACTGATGAGCTGCTCAGGATGACGAAGTAATGCTTCAACTCTGCGGGCAGAGTGGTTCCCTTGCTTTGCCAGATGACGTAAGCGATAACGATTCATTGTCATCATACCTGTCTCGGAGGCGGAGAAATAAGCTGAGACAATGACCATGATGATTAAAATAATCAGTAATGTGCTTGTTGAGACATGCTCCAAAGCAGAATTCCTTCCAAGTATTGATTGAACATAATACTCCTAGTAAATCATGATTTCCTGCAATAATCGATTACCGAAATAGGCGAGTGTCAGGGTAAATGCGCCGATCAGGTTAAACCAGATAACGCGTTTACCGCGCCATCCATCATGGTAGTGACCCCATAATAAAACAATGTAAACAAACCATGCGATAATAGACAAAATTGCTTTATGGATGTTTTCGCTACTGAAAATATTATCCATGTAGAGGATGCCAGTGCAGAGTGTCAACGTTAGCAATATTACGCCAAGCTGAGTGATATGAAACATTTTGCGTTCAATGAACATTAATGGGGGCATATCTGGCGTAAAAGTGAGTTTTTTATTTTTAAGCTGATGATCCAACCACCCAAGCTGTAATGCATATAATGCAGCGATAAGTAAAGTCGCATAACCAAGAAGCGCCAACCCAATATGGATAGATAATTCAAAGCTGGCCTCTAGATGGGTAATGAATTCACCTGGCATAAGACTCGCTAAAACCAAATTTATCATGGAAAAACTGTAAACAATGGGTAGCAGGAACCAAGCACGGCCGTGAGAAGCGACAATTGTCATTATGATACAAGTAAGTAAACTGACGATAGAACCTAGGTTTAGGAGGGTGAGGTTTTGCCCGCTGCTGACGTGGAATATCTGGTGTTTAAGTGCAATAGCATGACAAATTAAAGCGACAATCGCGGAAAGTAATGCCAGTCTGCGGTATCCTTTCGGTTTCCGCAGCAAGCCGGGAATAATCAGTACCAGGCTGAATAAATAAGCGAATGAAGAAATTATAGAAAATACTGGCATAGCATTAGTCGTTTTAGCGATAGTTTTAGGTTGAATTAAAGCTTAAGTATACCGCCAGCAAGGATAGCCTCCAACCGTTGTTAATCATCGGTGTGAATCTCTGTGCAGAGATCCCTTTCCATCGTGTTATAATTTGCGGAATATGCCTTACAGGTAGCCCATTTTTAAAAATTGAGCAGAGACAATGTTTGATAATTTAACCGACAGACTATCGCGCACATTGCGCAATATCAGTGGCCGTGGGCGACTGACCGAAGATAACATTAAAGAGACACTGCGCGAAGTTCGCATGGCTTTACTTGAAGCTGACGTCGCATTGCCTGTAGTGCGTGATTTTATTTCATGTGTTAAAGAGAGCGCGGTAGGCCACGAGGTTAATAAAAGCCTGACTCCCGGCCAAGAGTTTGTCAAAATTGTTCAGAATGAACTCGTTAAGGCGATGGGGGAAGTTAACAGTGAACTGAATCTTTCTACTCAGCCGCCTGCTGTCGTATTAATGGCGGGTCTACAAGGTGCAGGTAAAACGACTAGCGTTGCCAAGCTAGGTAGCTTTCTGAAAGGAAAACAGAAGAAAAAAGTTTTGGTGGTATCTGCTGACGTCTATCGTCCAGCGGCTATCAAACAGCTTGAAACCTTGGCGCAGGCAGTTGGTATTGATTTCTACCCTTCTGATGCTCAGGAAAAACCCGTTGATATCGTGACTCAAGCGGTACAGCACGCCAGATTGAAATTCTATGATGTGCTTTTGGTGGATACTGCGGGTCGTCTACATGTTGACGAAGCAATGATGGATGAAATCAAACAGGTTCATAAAGCCATCAATCCAGTAGAAACCCTATTTGTTGTCGATGCAATGACGGGGCAGGATGCGGCTAATACCGCGAAAGCTTTCAATGAAGCATTGCCACTGACCGGTGTAGTGTTAACGAAAGTCGATGGTGATGCCCGTGGCGGTGCTGCGCTATCTATTCGTCATATTACTGGTAAGCCGATTAAATTCTTGGGTGTTGGTGAAAAAACGGATGCGTTGGAGCCATTCTATCCGGATCGTATTGCCTCTCGAATCCTTGGAATGGGCGATGTTCTCTCCCTGATTGAAGAGATTGAAAGTAAAGTCGATCGCACCCAGGCTGAAAAGCTGGCTTCTAAACTAAAGAAAGGTGACGGCTTCGATTTAAATGATTTTCTAGATCAGTTAAAGCAGATGCGTAACATGGGGGGAATGGCCAGCATGTTAAGCAAAATGCCGGGGATGTCTCAAGTGCCAGATGCAGTGAAATCCCAGATGGATGATAAAATTCTGGTGAAAATGGAAGCTATTATCAATTCTATGACGCGTAAAGAGCGACAAAAACCAGAAATAATCAAAGGTTCTCGTAAACGTCGTATTGCTAATGGTTCTGGCACTCAGGTTCAAGATGTTAACCGTTTGCTTAAACAATTCGACGAAATGCAGCGCATGATGAAAAAGATGAAGAAAGGCGGCTTGGCAAAAATGATGCGTGGTATGAAAGGCATGATGCCACCCGGATTTATGGGCCGTTAATCGATAAAGTCTCGAAGAATATCCACTTTGGATTGCTTTTTGCGCCAAAGTGAGTAAACTTTTCGGGCTTTTTATCTGATAACCGGACTTCGTTCCTCGATGAAGTCTGGTTGTTTTGTTAACTAATGAGGATGTTATGGTAACAATTCGTTTAGCTCGTGGCGGCGCCAAAAAGCGTCCGTTTTACCAAGTAGTCGTGACCGATAGCCGCAGCCCGCGTGATGGTCGCTTTATCGAGCGCGTTGGCTTCTTCAACCCTATTGCAACAGGGAAAGCAGAAGTATTGCGTTTAGATCTGGACCGTATTGAACATTGGATTGGTCTGGGTGCAACTGTGTCTGATCGTGTTTCTACACTGATCAAAGACGCCAAAAAAGCAGCTTAATCTGTCGCGGTGGTAACTATGAGCAAGCAAACCTGTTTTGAACCGCCTGTAAACCCAATTGTATTGGGAAAATTAGGTTCAACTTATGGTATTCGTGGTTGGCTCAGAGTTTTTTCTTCCACCGAACATGCCGAAGACATTTTTGAGTATCAACCGTGGTTTATTCAACGGGCAGGCCGGTGGCAACACATCGAACTAGAAACCTGGAAACACCACAATCAGGATATGATCATCAAAATTAAAGGTATTGATGATCTGGATGCTGCGAATTTACTGACTAATTGCGAAATTATTGTAGATTCAGAACAACTGCCAGAGCTGGATACGGGTGATTACTACTGGAAAGACTTAATAGGCTGCCAGGTAATCAGCACAGCAGGTTATAACTTGGGGACTGTCAATGACATGATGGAAACCGGTTCTAACGACGTAATGGTAATTAAAGCAAACCTGAAAGATGCATTCGGTATCAAGGAACGGCTAATTCCGTTTCTTGATGGGCAGGTTATCAAGAAAGTCGATCTCGCTACTAAAACCATTGAAGTAGATTGGGATCCTGGTTTTTAAACTCCGGTTATAAGCGGTTGAAATGAGTGGGACGCGATAATGTGGATTGGGGTTATTAGCCTGTTTCCTGAAATGTTCCGCGCAATAACCGATTATGGGGTAACTGGCCGGGCAGTGAAAAATGGCCTGTTAAGTATTGAATGCTGGAATCCACGGGATTTTACCTATGACCGGCATCGTACCGTTGACGATCGACCTTATGGCGGTGGTCCAGGCATGTTGATGATGGTTCAGCCTTTACGGGAAGCCATTCATGCAGCAAAAACTGCGGCAGGCGAAGGTGCAAAAGTGATTTATCTTTCACCTCAGGGACGCAAACTCAACCAACAAGGGGTTTGTGAGCTGGCAACAAATGAAAAACTGATTTTGATTTGTGGCCGCTATGAAGGGATAGATGAGCGGGTGATCCAAACCGAGATTGACGAAGAATGGTCTATCGGTGATTACGTACTCAGCGGTGGTGAAATCCCTGCAATGACGATGATTGACTCAGTTTCTCGGTTCATTCCGGGCGTTCTGGGGCATCAGGCATCAGCGGAGGAGGACTCTTTTGCTGATGGATTGCTGGATTGTCCGCACTATACTCGCCCGGAGGTATTAGATGGTATGGAAGTTCCACCAGTGTTGCTGTCTGGAAATCATGCTGAAATTAATCGCTGGCGGATGAAACAATCGCTTGGCCGGACCTGGCTTAGAAGACCTGAACTTCTGGAAAACCTAGCTCTGACTGACGAGCAAAGGATATTGCTAACAGAGTTCCAACGGGAACATCTAACTGAAGCAACTAATTAATCCAGACATATCCCCGAAGGGAATGTCTCTGATATATCAGTTTACCTAGGGTAAGAGAATTATTATGAGCAACATTATTAAACAACTTGAACAAGAGCAGATGAAGCAAGACGTACCTTCATTCCGTCCGGGTGACACCGTGGAAGTTAAGGTATGGGTCGTAGAAGGTGCTAAGAAACGTCTGCAGGCATTCGAGGGCGTGGTTATCGCTATCCGTAACCGCGGTCTGCACTCTGCATTCACTGTTCGCAAAGTTTCTAACGGCGAAGGTGTTGAGCGTGTATTCCAGACTCACTCCCCAGTCGTAGACAGCATTAGCGTTAAACGTCGTGGTGCTGTTCGTAGAGCTAAATTGTACTATCTGCGTGAGCGTTCTGGTAAAGCTGCTCGTATTAAAGAGCGTCTGAACAGTAAATAATACGCTTTCGTTACATCCGAAAGTTATCGTTAAAGAGGTCAGCAATTGCTGGCCTCTTTTTTTTATTCTCAACTTAAAACCGCGTCTTGTGGGCGTGGTCATCAATTTGGTTTTGGCTCTGCCTTATTGTAATGAAGAAACAGGCTGAATATGGGCGGGTTTTTAGAAGATCTTTGATTACGTCCCTCCGAGGTGAAATCAATGCCCCTTTGATGTTAAGGAGGATTTTTACTCATCGATAAATTATTCGACAATATATTATTATCAGATCGTAATAATCTTAAAGACAATTATTTTGAGAGTTTTAGAATAATTTTAAACATGATTAACTAACTATAAGGATTTGCTTTGAAAACTTTTCAAATACATAACAAAACGATGGCTTACCGGGATGAAGGTGAAGGTTTCCCGTTATTACTCGGGCATAGCTATTTGTTTGATTCTACTATGTGGGAGCCTCAGATCGAGGCCTTAAGTAAAAAATACCGGGTGATTGCTCCTGATCTCTGGGGGCATGGAAACTCGGGAGAGCTACCGGAACAACATAGCACTTTGGCTGATTTAGCTCGGGATTACCTGGCGTTGATGGATCAACTTGGTATTAAAGAATTCGCTATCATTGGTTTATCTGCTGGTGGTATGTGGGGAATTGAGTTGGTGGCTATGGCGCCGGACAGAGTTAAGGCACTGGTTTTGATGGATACCTTTGTCGGATTAGAACCTGAAGTGACTCATACAAAATACTTTGCCATGTTGGATGCGATAGAGCAGGTTGGTGTAATTCCTCAATCTATTTTGCAACAGCAGATAGTGCCAGCCTTCTTTAGCCAGCAACCGGCTCAGTATTTGGTTGATGAATTAACTCAGCGTCTGGCAGCCATTCCTGCGGAAATATTGCGTAATAGTATTGTTCCGTTAGGTAGAATAATATTTGGGCGTGAAGATAGAATTCATTTGTTGGAAAAACTGGATATTCCCTCGCTTGTTATGACTGGTGAACAAGATACGCCTCGCCCGCCTCTGGAGGGTTATTTGATGGCTGAAATATTGCACTGTGATCATATTATCATCCAGGATGCAGGGCATATTTCCACATTGGAGCAACCCTATAAAGTTAATCAGGAATTAATTGCTTTTTTACAGCAAGCTTTGTAACAGATATTTTAATAAAGAGGCCGGATTTTCCGGCCTCAGACTGCTGATATTAGTGTATTGAATTTAAAAGAGTGATCTGGTGGCACAGATTCTTTTCATAACAAGTGCTAAGTAATACGCATCCAATTATTCTATAGCGGACTGTAGTCATATTATTATTTCTCTTACTACCTATCCCAATAGGGCTATTTTATTTGCCGTTCTTTGCCATAAAGAGCGAACCTGGGCAGTGCTCAGATAAAAGCGTTAGCTTTTGAACGCACTTTAGTGCGGCCCGAAGGGCGAGCGAAGCGAGTCATCCTCACGTACTACGTGTACGCTCCGGTTTTTCCGCGCTGTCCGTGTTCACTGTTCATTGATAAGAACGGCCTGCAACAATTACGCCTATTGGGATAGGATCTTAATAAATTAATGAAAAAGCGAGTTGGGCATAGCTTAATATTTTATGGGTGCTATTTGGTAACTTTATATGAAATATAAACTGTGATTATTGATATTATCTGTTTTTAATAATAAAAATAAAGTAAATATATTTTTAACCTAATGATTTTAAATGGAAAAATAAAAGATTAACAATCATAAAATATTGACTCAAATATTGCACTCTTGTGTTTTGATATTAATCTTATTTTAAGATAATTATTTCTATATGAAATAATTCAGTTCTAGAATAGATTTATCACTGAATTGACGCCTTTTTTATTTTCTGTAAATAATAGTTTACAGTGTTTTGAGTTTGTTTACACTTTTGGATTGTATTCTTTACGACGCGTGATATGTTATTAGTCAAATGCATAAAAACAAATAAGTACAGAATGATAATTTGAGGAGAAAATCGACATGTTCATGCAAAGAGATGCACTTAATAACGTTCACATCAGTGGTGAGCAAATCCTTATCACTCCAAAAGAATTAAAGCAACAATACCCACTGAGTGATGATGATCTGCATGTTATTGCAAATGCACGTAAAACAATTGCGGATATTATTCAGCGCCGTGATCCCCGTTTGCTGGTAGTATGTGGTCCTTGCTCTATTCATGACGTGGATGCGGCTCTGGATTATGCTCACCGTTTGGCCGCTCTTTCTGCTGAATTGAGTGATAGCTTGTACATTGTCATGCGTGTCTATTTTGAAAAGCCTCGTACAACAGTGGGTTGGAAAGGTCTTATTAATGATCCATACATGGATGGTTCATTTGATGTGGAAGCTGGCCTGCATATTGCTCGCCGTTTACTACTTAGTTTAGTTAAAATGGGATTGCCTCTTGCAACAGAAGCTTTAGATCCGAATAGTCCACAATATTTGGGGGATTTATTCAGTTGGTCTGCAATTGGCGCGAGAACCACAGAATCTCAGACACACCGGGAAATGGCTTCAGGTTTATCTATGCCTGTTGGTTTCAAAAATGGGACTGATGGTAGCTTGAACACTGCAATTAATGCGATGTGTGCAGCCGCTATGCCACACCGTTTTGTGGGAATAAATCAGTCGGGGCAGGTGTGTTTATTACAAACGCAAGGAAACCCCAATGGGCATATTATCTTGCGTGGTGGTAAAACCCCTAATTACAGCGCCCAACATGTAATGGAATGTGAACAGCAAATGATGCAGTCTGGATTATTACCGTCCTTGATGATTGATTGTAGTCATGGTAACTCTAATAAGGATTTTCGTCGCCAAAGTTTGGTTGTGGATTCTGTTGTGGAGCAGATCATTTTAGGGAATCGATCTATTACTGGCATTATGTTGGAAAGCAACATTAATGAGGGTAACCAATCTTCTGAACAATCGCGTAGTGAAATGAAATATGGTGTATCAGTGACTGACGCGTGTATTAGTTGGCAGACGACAGAAGCAATTCTAAGAAAATTACATCAGCAAATTAGCATGCAATTGTCGCAAAGAATGGCAGTATTGAAAAAAGCGGGATAATAAATATGGCGGCTAAATTATCTCAATTGAGGGATAAGATTGATGAAGTGGATAAAGCTTTGCTGGGCTTGCTGGCAAAGCGTCTGGAATTGGTTGCAGAGATTGGTGAGGTAAAAAGTCAGAATGGGTTGTCAATTTATGCGCCTGACAGAGAAATGGCGATGCTTGCTTCACGTCGGCAGGAGGCTGAAGAGTTTGATGTTCCACCGGATTTAATTGAAGATATTCTGCGCCGTATTATGCGGGAGTCCTACACCAGTGAAAATAACAAAGGGTTTAAAACACTTTGCCCTCAATTGGGGCCGATAGTCATTGTTGGTGGCTTGGGCAAAATGGGGAAACTATTTGGCCGTTTGTTAACTTTGTCTGGTTATGAAGTCAGAAATCTGGAACCGCAAGATTGGCCTAACGCGGAACAAATTCTGGCGGGAGTGGGTATGGTGATTATCAGTGTACCGATTCATTTGACAGAAGAAGTTATTCGCCGTTTACCGCCATTACCTGACCATTGCATTTTGGTGGACTTGGCGTCCGTAAAACAGCAGCCATTACAAGCTATGCTTGATGTGCATAAAGGTCCAGTGTTGGGATTACATCCTATGTTTGGGCCGGATGTTGGTAGTTTGGTAAAACAAGTTGTTGTTTACTGTGACGGACGTCAAGAGGAAGCTTATCAATGGTTTTTAGAACAGTTGTTGATTTGGGGGGCTTGCTTGCATCAGATGAGTCCTGAACAGCATGATAAAAACATGAGCTTTATTCAGGCGTTGCGCCATTTCACGACATTTGCTTATGGGCAACATCTCGCACAGGAAAGTGCGGATTTACAACAACTGTTATCAATATCTTCACCTATTTACCGTTTGGAACTGATCATGGTCGGGCGCTTATTTGCACAAGATCCTCAGCTCTACGCGGATATTATTATGTCATCACCAGAGAATATTGATCTTATACGCCGTTATCATCAAAGTTTTGGGCAAGCGCTAGAGATATTGGAAAACCAAGACAAACGGGCTTTTGTCAGCAGTTTTGAAGATGTTAGTGCATGGTTTGGTGATTATGCACCTCATTTTATGAGAGAGAGCAGGGTATTGCTTCAACAAGCGAATGATAGTCGCCAATAACTATACCTTATGGATTTCAAGATGGATCGCGACGGCAAGGGAGCGAATCCCCGGGAGCATAGGTAACTATGTGACCGGGGTGAGCGAGTGCAGCCAACAAAGAGGCAACTTGAAAGATAACAGGTATAAAAAGAACCGGATATGACAATACCCGATTCAATTTGCTGACAAGTTTAATTGTATTAATGAGGGTGAAAGGCTTTGCAGATTAATCACATTAAAGACATAAAATAGAGGAATAGTTTAACTTAAACCGTAGAAAACAATGCTATTGGACGGATTAAAATCGTGTAAAGCAAGTTTAAACTGGCGTATTTAAGGTATCTCAGCTTTACATGGTAAATGTGCAATATAATAACGTCGAAAGTAACTGAGTTATTATTTGGTTAAGTTATTTATTTGCAGGTTTTGTTACGCCGATTTTTTATCATTGGATTATTTAACTGGTTTAGGAAAAGGTTATTCTCCGGTTGAAAACGTTATTAAAGACGGTTTCTTTTTGGAGGTGTATTTTCTGGTAAACGGATAAACCTATTCATATTTTTATTTATCTTTTTTTCCGGTGTGCGTAAGCGTTAACAAAACCGATTTTTATTTCTTATTTTTCACTGATAGTTTTATGATGGGCAGTTTTTAAGTTGTTATTAAAAGTCATGGTTTAGCTTTTGGGTTTAATCGGTATAAGGTTTTAACCGTGTGTTTTTACCCTTTTTCACACCTGTTTTTTTATTGAGTTTAATCATCATGGTATGTCGGTGTTTTA
>NZ_JBHFKV010000045.1:0-34831 GCF_042879355.1 Photorhabdus sp. RM71S
CTTTCAAATACTGAAAAGGATTTACAATTGAATCTCCATAACTTCCCACTTAGTCCAGTTTTTTCCCATAATTATCTTTCAGTTTCTTTTCAAATATCTTACTTATGATCAATATTCCTGATTTTTGTATAAGCCATCGGTGCCATAACGAGATAAGTTTGAATCGCTTGAGTATCCGGCAGATAAGCATCACCTTCCCACGGCTTGGCTTCTGCCCACATGGCATCTGTCAATGACCAGAATAGATTGCGCCATGCCACTACTTCTCCCAAATCCGCTTGAACACCACGAAAATCTATCACTCCAGTACATTCGAGACTCTTTTGCAGCAGTGCTGTAATGAAATCCAGCTTAACAGCTAGGCGTACACAAGCCTGCATGGGGAACAGACGGGCAAACCCACTTTGTACAGCCCAATGGCGAGTGCGACCAACATCGCGATAAATTAGTATGTTTTCCCATGGGATTAGTACCTTATCCATCACCATAATGGCGTCATTTTCATCAAACCTACTGGAGAGAGGATAATCGAAAGGGGAACCAGTGGTACCTGCGGATAATTCATAAGAGGCGCGGGATATCAATTTCATGCCATTGGCATCCATAGGGGCAACAAACATTAGGGTAAAATCGGGGTTATCTCCTATGTCTTGGGCCGAGCCAACAATGAAGTTGTAGTGAGTAAGAGCTGAATTGGTTGCCACGACTTTGGCCCCGCTGACTATAATACCTGCATCAGTCTCTTTTTCCAGTTGGATAAAAACATCTTTGACTTCATCCGTTGGTTTATGGCGGTCAATTAGTGGGTTAACAATGGCATGATTGAAATACATACAAGTTTCCTGAATGCGTTTATACCATGCGCGGGCATTGTTAGAGAATTGACCATAGAACTCAGGGTAAGCGCCTAATGCGCAACCGAATGCCGCTTTATAATCGGGGGTGCGTCCTAGCCAGCCGTAGCTTTGGCGTGACCATTCTGCAATGGCATCTCGCTGTTGGCGCAGTTCATCTGGATTGGTCGCAAAACGGAAGAATTTGTGCGTATAACCTTCATTACCAGTGTCTGTATCCCAACAGAGCGCATTGTGGGTTCCAGGAGCATGCAGAGCATCATACAATTGACCAATTGAAGCGGCTGTATTGCGGAAAGCTGGATGTGTAGTGACGTCTTTGACTCGCTCACCATAAATGTAAATTTCACGACCATCTTGAAGTGAATTCAAATACTCTTTACTGGTAAATGGGCGTTTGTCATTGGCACGTAAATTTTCTGGTTTCATTGTTACCTCAGAATTTGTACCCATTTTTGATTTCTGAGCCGTAGGGTACTTAATGTTAATTTTATGTTTCTAGAACTTATTTTTTATCAGACTTGAATATAATGTTCATATAACCTCCATTGATTTAAGTGCCGATAAGGCTTTATTCAATACTTGTAACTTACTTTTGTTATCTACCGTTATCGTGATATCGGATAGTTTTTGGTTACATTTACTCGCCAAGAAATAATTGTTTAAGAAGACTTCTTCTGGATGGAAAGAATGAACTCCAATATGATAGCTCTTATCTAAAAAAATAGTAGTACCTTTTTCTTTCATTTGATTCCTAATATATTCAAAATCTAAATCGTCCTCAATAATAGAATGTCCTGCACCAAAATCGACTACTTTATTTGATGCATTTTGGACAACTTTTTTGACCAGCTCTGATTCAAATTTACGGTTGTATCTATATAAATCTATAAATTTATGTTTTTTTACTAATTGCTCAACATGATTTAGATCGTAGCCTATCTTTTCATATACGGACCATCTTATAGAATCTAAACTAATCAGTTCTTTTCCTAATTTCTTAGAAATTAATTTACTCAGCGTAGTTTTACCTGCGCCAAATGGTCCAATAATATAAATATTATTCATGCCACCTCATTAATGTTCAATCTTGAGCCAATGGTTTCCCTATGTGAGACGATGATTATTTTTTTATTTTTATCAATTTTATCTATTAATTTTCTGCAATCAAATTCATCGAATATAATCACATCTAAATTTGAGTTGTTGAGATAATCTAAAAATCTATCGTTTGCTAGATAGTGATCAAAATGATGGTCTATATATATGTACCCCTTTATTTTAGATAATCTCTTAAGAAAAAAAGTTTTACCACTGCCATTATTCCCCACTAATTGTATAATCCTATCGTTTTCTAATCTTTGCTCTAAAATTAATAAATTAGAGGATAAATTTGTTTTCTTATGATAAACATTTACATGCTTAGTTATTCTTTGGATAGATACAATTTCTGATAAGTATCCGAATATTGCAAAATAAAAAATGACTATTCTATTGTCTAAGTTTATAGCAGCCGTAATGTTGTCTGATTTGAAGTTTGGATATAGAGAGTACAAAATGATTAAACTGGATATTAGGAAGCCCAATATAGAAGCGACAGAATTAATTAAATATCTTTGTGATGCTATGGTATATAAACGATGAACTCCGGATAGAATAGTATCCTGACATAAACGATTAACCAAATTACATTGAGGTAGTTTTCTAGTATAAGAAAAGTAAATTGATAGAGAGTGGAGTTCTTTATAGTGTTTATTTCTATTATCCTTGTACGTAGGATACAATAAACAAACGCTAGTAATAAATATAAACATAGCCCCAAGTATAATTATGAAATTGTCAGAGTCAAAAAACAAAAATAGGGTTCCAACAAATATCGAACCAAACCAGAAAACATCTTTAGCATACATGGTGAATCTATTTATTATTACATTGTATTCATGTTTGAATAAATTGAATCCTTCTGCCATAGAGTTTTTTTAATAGAGGTATATATGTCTTTTCTTGCTTTTTTTCTTATTTTAAACTCTATTAAGTATGATCCTGAGATAAATGAAATTAGGCCTAATAGAGATGTGAATGTTATCTTATAGGTCTCACTGTTATATTCGTTATATGTAATTCTTCCCAATTCGAATAATGAAAAACTGGCAATGAACAATAGTATAATCCCAATTAAAGAATTATAGCTAAAAATAGACAAAAATCTGGAAATTTTGGTATGATCTTCCTCTGATCTAACTTTACTATCTAACGTGTATTTTATGGTTTCATTTTTTGTTTCCAATTCTATATCTTTAGTTTCATGAAGATGTGATAGTAGAATATCAATTTGATATTCTATTTTTAATTTTGAAATTATATCTTCTAAATCAAGTAATAACTTAGAATCCCAGCCAGTCCTATTTACATCGAAATAAATATGGCCTTTATAATTATTAATTATAGCCATATATACATTCCTTGCGGCAAAAATAAGATTTAATTGTCCTCTTGACAGTTCGTTAATGTTTGAACTCATATTAATATACTTATTAATTTGGAAGATTTCATAACATAGCTTATTTAATATGCTCCTATTGATTAACTCTTTTGATAAAAATATATTCCCCAGAATGGTTTTTTCAATAAAACCTTGTGTGCCATCCAGGTTATAGTATTCCTCTGGCTTGTATTGGTAATTCTTATGTCTACTGATAATTGATAATTGATAATTGATAATTGATAATTGATAATTGATAATTTGGCCAGATAACCATCATAAAATGGTGTTAGTAATCTAATTAAACCAAGATATTCGCCAACCAGAATTAGAGAATATAAAAGAATGAGTAATTTGTCACTATTGTCTATTTCTTTACCAATCAGGATTATAAAAAGGACAGGAATAACTTTTAAAAACGCATTTGATGCAATATCTACAGCTTGCCATAATGAATCAATGCGTTTTATTTTTTCTTCAGTATCAATAATTCTATTCAAGCTTAGAAATTTTCCCCCTTGGTACCCAGTTAACAATATAGCAGTCAGGGCCTCAAAGTTATCTCCAATAAATCCATATCTTAGCTTCCTTATCTTTGCTAGTTTCTTAGAAAGATGGACTCGTTTTTTAAATAGAAAAAATGATAATGGTATCAATATAGAACACAATGATAGTAAGCCAACTGTACCCTCTTCAATATTAACAACCATGAGAATGGAAAGATAGATAAAGCAAATTACCCTAGATATAATCAAAACAACACTAGTGTCATACGAGGAGTAATTTACAATGTCGTGTTCATTCTGCTGAGCATCTTTTTTGCTTGTAAAACAGTCATCAAATGTTGAGAGAATATAAGCCTGTTTTTTAGTAATAAGGAACAGGCTTATGTTATTAATTACACTTAAGGTAGGTCTCAATATTACAATTAAGAAGATAATCAGGCCAACATTACTTGCCTCTAAACCATTAGTCAAAGGCAGTGTTATTATGTAAATTAATATGGAAAATGAAAAAAAAGAAGATAATAAATTAATTCCTGTTTCAATAGGAAACAAGATAAAAGTACTATATTGCTTTCTTAAATCATTCTTAATTGCAGAGATATTCATTTTCTACCTTATTTTTGTGAGATATATTCTTCGTATACTTTAAGTGCTAAATCAGGCCTTCTTTGCTCTCCAAAGTATTTATAGAAAAACACAATAATGTTCTCATATATTTCACCAAGATACCAGCTACGTATACTCGTCCCTGCTAAGTCCCAAATTTGTATTTTACCTAAACATAGGCCAACGAAATCTTGAATATATATTTCAACACCAAATGGATATTCACTTAAATAGTTATCATGTGTGTAAGTCTTGGTAAATTGACAGGATGATACAGAATAAACATATCCAAAATCTTTATCTTTAAACTTTATTAGAATCCGGTTATCACTCAATTCACCATTTACATAGTTATTCATTGAAATTGCTAATCGGCCAACCAAAGGATCAATAGCTAGAGCTAGAGCTATGTCAGTTAGTTCATTTTCAATCGTAGCTAACCCATTTTTTTCTTCTGTTTCACTAAGTTCACTGAGTACAGGAATAAATGGGCTGGGCTCAATACCAGATTTTTCATCTATGTACTTAATTAGCTTATTTTTTAGATCTAAATATTTGTTTTTATTTAGTTCTATCCAGCCAGACAAACTGATTGAAAGCTTTCCATCTATAACTTCTATTACTTCACCTGGATATGGTCCACAAACATTTTCTTTAATTGATAATTGGTTGGCAATTTCAGACAATACCTTATTATATGAGAATAGGAATGGGCCATAATTCTCTCTTGGATTTATAAATCCATTGCCACAAATCAATATCTTAGTTTCCTCAGGGATGCCATCAAGATAGTCTATTAATATAGAGTTAAGTAATTTGACTTCTCTATAATTCTTGCCGCTAAGTCTTGACGATTCTAGTGGTAGCAAATTTGTATATGCTCCTTGAGCGTGTTTTGGTGTACACTGTGAATTATTTGCTACTATGATCCACTGTGGATTTGGGTATTGATCACCGATCCCTTCAATGTACTCCTCGCTGATTATTGCATCCACTGCTATAAAACCGTTACATTTTTCTTCATCAACATCTGATACTAAGTATTGAGTTACCCTTGACTCCCATAATATTGTTTCATATGGAGCAGAGAATGGCTTTATTTTGATATCTTTTACTCTTATTTCTTCTTTAAATGAATGTAATATGACATTATGCCCTAGGTGCTCTAAAGCTGTTTTTATACAGATTGGCATAAGTAGTGATATATAAATAGTTGTTCCCTTTGGCAGTATTGACAGAGTATCGATGTCGAAATGATCAACATGTTCATGTGATATAAATACAGCATCGATTGATGGCATATTACTTACATCAACGTTTCTTGGAGGGTATATTTCGAATTTTATATATCGGGTGTTCCCCATTGTTGAACCTAAGACAGGAACAATCAAAATATTTGTATTTTTGTGAGAGATTAGCCAACTTTGATGACCGACAAATGTTAATTGCATACATCACTCCATATATGGCAAAACAGCAACCTGTGTAGGTTGCTGTTAACCTAAAAATTAATAGTGGTAAGCAGCGATAGCGTCAGATTTTGAAGTCTGACTTTTGGAGTTTTTCTTTCCTTTTACTTGTTTAAGTAAACGTATTAATTTAACTTTTTCTTTATCACTCATATTTTTCTCTTTTAATCGATGATGTTGCCTAGTTCATTGGAATAAAAAAGAATACGTGGTTTTGCATAGTACTCCAAGAGAGTGTTAGTAAATTATTTTGATGTTTTTGGTCAATGATGACCTCTAAGATATGAGGTAAATGTCACATAAATTATGTTTTATATACTTTATTTAACCGATAGGTGAGTTGGGGCTTGTTGACTAAAAGAGAGTGAAGTTTATTGTTGGACCAGAGTTTTGGTAGTGTAAATTCTTTATTGAGAAAGCATCATAATTCCTAATGAAAACTGTAAGTAGTAGTAAATAGTACTTAGCTAATGTAAGTCCTACAGTGTTGTCCCATTTAATCAAGCATCAGTAAACAAGCTAATGTGCTTGATGTCTTGGTAAAAATGTCAATCTTCAAGTTAAAACGCTTTGCTATTGATGTACAAGATTGTGTATAGAAAACCAAATAGCGAGGCAGAGGAGAAAATCGACGACGCTGGCGCAAACTTTGCTTTCTGTCCATATGATTGCTCGTTAAGTTATTGGTGATACAGATTCACTCTGATAATTAACTATTTTAATTGACCGGTTATTCATTGAAGTATCATGAATTATCGTTAACTTTCAAATTCTTCAATAGTTACTTGCAACGATAATATTTTCCCATCGCGTAATAAAGTGACAGGAACAACGCTGCCGGGGCGTATTTCAGCCACTTGATCCATTGTTTCAACCGCAGAAATAGCGGGTTTATTATTGACACTGGTAATGATATCACCCACTTTGATACCGGCTTTCTGCGCTGGCCCGTTTGCAGTCACCTGAAATACTCGTAGCCCTTGAATCTGGTTAATATTGCCGTTAGAAGAGCGAATATGTGGCAGCTCTTGTGACGTTATGCCGATAAAACCCCGGATAACCCGTCCGTCACGGATAAGTTTCTGCATAATTTTAGTGGCGAGTTCAGTCGGAATAGCAAACCCCAATCCTTCTGGCGTTTCACCATTTTCACTTTTATCGAATGATAATGTATTGATACCCACCAGCTCACCAAGGGTGTTAATCAGTGCACCGCCGGAGTTACCTTGATTAATGGAAGCATCAGTTTGGAGAAAGTTTTGGCGGCGGGTAGGGCTTAATCCAACGCGACCGGTAGCGCTAATAATCCCTTGAGTAATGGTTTGCCCCAAGTTGTAAGGGTTACCAATGGCGAGAACGACATCTCCCACATGCGCGACTCTATTTGGATTAATCGTTATGACAGGCAGGTTCTCGGCATTAATTTTCAGGACAGCAAGATCCGTTAAGCTATCAGAACCTATGACCAGAGCTTCATAAAAATGACCGTCTTGCAGTGCAACAATAATTTGTCCTGCATTATTAATGACGTGTTTATTGGTAAGGATGTAGCCCTTATCGCTCATGATGACGCCAGAACCAAGGGTATGGTTTTCCCGACCTTGATGAGAAAAACTCCCCATGTTGCTGCTGTAGACGTTAACCACGGCGGGCGCCGCCCTGCGGACACCTTTATTAAAGCTGAATGGAACTTCGTCATTACTATTGCTGGTAATTGCAGATATCAGCCCGCTAGGGCGCAGCGATGGAATGGTAATCAGTAAAATTACAGCGACAAGTAATCCTAAAAAAGCAGAGCGCAGCAACTTGGCAATCATGGGTATTATTCAGTGTGAGTTAATGAGTCATGGCAGGATAACATAGAAATTAACAGACACCGCATTATGCTGTATCTACTTTTAGCGCTTCGATTATCACTATTGAGTTTTCATTAATAATAAAACGAAAAAATTTGTACTGACAGTTTACATGGGTATTAAACTTTCTTGATCGCATTTTGCTACAACCGGAGGGGTTTTAACGCTGTTTTCACTGTCTTTAACTTTTCGTTTTAGCGCTTTTTATTTACTTCGTAATGTTAAGATTTACTCAGATTAAATCATGTGAGGTGTCGTTTTTTATGTGATCTGAAAGCAAGGAGTGACAGAAACTTTCACTCATTTAGCCCGGTCACATAGTTACCTATGCTCCCGGGGATTCACTCCCTTGCCGTCGCGATGCATTTTGAAATCCATAGGGTATATGATAAAACAGTGGTTAAAAAGCCGTTTATGGTCTGTCAGTGTAGTTTTAAAATCTGGAAAAAATAGGTGAAAGCTTTAATCAATAAAGGTAAAAATAAGTGATTAAGGCTTTTTTTAAACGGGTAAAAAATTCAATGCCATACTGACATTGGAAGAGAAAACATCAGGAAAAACCGGTCTTGAATTGATTAACAAAGTGACAGTATTAATCCAATAATCAGAATGAAAATGTTTAATATTATTAACCGCACTAAACTAATTTTCTTAAATAAGAGATTTTACATGGTTTGTAAGAAGTTTACGAAAAATCAGAGGCAATCATTAAAGAGGGCCGATAAATTTTTAGGTTGACTAGATTAGCAGTATTACAAATGATTGAAGAAATAGGCATTGATCTTAATATTATTAGCATATCTGTTATCTGCTCTGGTTTTAAAACTAAAGAATTAAATACAGGAAAAAGAGAAAACCTCATAATCAGTTTAATGGAAAAGAGGAAGTTAAATCTTTGGAAGGAAACGAAAGAACATTAGGTTTATAAAATCTGCTTAATGAAAATCATTTATTGGATGCACTTTTGATTAAAAAAATAGGAAAACTCTAAACATAAGAATCGTTTTACAGGTTACATTTTTTTAACATGATTAACTCGCTATTTTTACTTGTATTTCTCGTTTTTAGCAATCGTAGGCGCTTTTTTAGGGGGGATAGGGCTATGTGTGGCAGAATTATGAAACGTTATTTAATGCCAGCTTTTTAAAAGGTATAGAGTGAATTAAAGATGGTTTATTCCTTGCTATGATCATTTAAAAGTGAGTATACAGAGAAATTAGAGATTTTATATAAAAGGAGAAGGCAGGTTTAACTTAATAGATGCCTTTTTATAAGGGCAGTTAATTACATTTAATTAAATGCTATTAACCATTAACAGAAAGTTGAAAAGAAATCAGCAGGTAAAAGAATATTATTCAGCATGTTGATATTAAAGTGTTTTCTAACCGTTATTTTACTGAGAAAATTATAAACATAACGCAATAAAAAGAGGGATAAAACGGTTAATGTGGTAGGATTTAACTGCTAAACAGAAAGTTAATTATCGGAAAAAATATAAAGGGATATCTTTAACATTATCAAGTTATTTACTGTCATAATTTATGCGGAAAATAAAGGGTTGCGGCCTATAAAAAACTTTCAGAATTGAGAGTAAACAGTATCAGAAAAGATAAAAAAGCGGATATGATTAACGTTGGTTAAATGTAAAATACGATATGCCATGATGATTAAACTTAATAAAAATCAGGTGTTAAAAGTGGTAAAAACAACGTTTAACACCTGATGCCGATTAAAAGCAGCGGTTAAAACAATGGTTTATATTTTTTCATAACTTAATGCGTCCTTCTTCCACAATATCCAGTCGTTCGATGAAAAAATCAAAGTCAGCTTTTTCTTGTTGCAAAAAGGAATTCCAACTGGGTTTAGCTGGTTGAAAAATAATGGTATCGCCTTCACGAATAATTTCCAATACATTCACTCCTTAGAAATTGAGATAGCCAAGTATAAAACATTTTTACTAATGGAAAAACAAACCTCATTATTTTAAATAGGTTGATCAGCACCATAAGACACAGCGTTACGCTGTGCCTTAAATGGAATTGGATCGATTTTTACTAAAAGTATTAATTTCTCAGTAACAGATAGATACTCTCTTCTCCGCGAAGAATGTTCAGAGCTATGACGGGTGGTTTAGAATCAATAACTTTGCGCAGTTCATTAATGTTCTGTACCCGTTCATTATTGATCCCAACAATCAGGTCATTTTTCTGTAAGCCAGATAACACCGCCGGTGAGTTTTGAGCAACACTATCGATTTTCACACCGTAAGTCCCTTTCACTTCACCGTTGCTTAGGGTTGCACCTTGCAGGGCAAGGGTTAGATTTCCGGCTTTGGTTGTTTGACCTTCACTGTTTTCCAGCGTAACAGAAACCTCCATTGGCTTACCTTTACGCAATAAACCAATTTTAATTTCTTTACCTGGTATCGTTGTGCCGATTTTGGCTTTCAGTTCAGCAAAGCTACTAATCTTCTTACCCTCAACGGAAATAAGAATATCGCCAGATTTAATACCTGCTTTCGCTGCTGCGGATTTTGGTAATACTTCACTGACAAATGCTCCGCGCTGGGCGTCAATATTGAATGCCTTAGCGATATCGGAATTCATTTCAGTACCTTTAATACCGAGGATACCGCGTTTTACTTCACCATGCGCGATAAGCTGCTCGCTCAGGGTTTTTGCCATATTACTTGGGATAGCAAAGCCGATACCGATGTTACCGCCACCTGGGGCTAGAATGGCGGTATTGATACCGATTAATTCACCATTCAAATTAACCAGTGCGCCACCGGAGTTGCCACGGTTAATAGAGGCATCTGTTTGGATGAAGTTTTCCAATCCTTCCAGATTCAAACCGCTACGCCCTAACGCAGAGATAATGCCGGAAGTTGCAGTTTGACCAAGGCCGAATGGATTACCAACTGCAACAGCGAAATCACCCACTCGGAGCTTATCAGAATCGGCCATAGTAATTGCAGTTAAATTCTTAGCATCTTTCAGTTGCAGCAAGGCAATATCTGTCTGAGGATCGCGGCCTAATAATTTGGCTTCATATTCACGGCCATCATTCAATTGCACACGGATTTTATCTGCATTCTCAATAACGTGATTGTTGGTTAATATATAACCTTTGGCAGCGTCAATGATGACACCTGAACCAAGCCCTTGGAATGGGCGGGTACTTTCACGGCCCATTGGGAGATTTGGGCCAAAGAAGAACCTGAATTCTTCAGGTATACTCTGTTCCTGTTGTACCTGCGTACCAGAGACATGCACGCTGACAACCGCAGGCAGGACTTTTTCAAGCATCGGTGCGAGGCTTGGCAACGCCTGACCGGCGATAGCAGCAGGCAAAGCAGCATTGCTAATCGTAGGGACAGAAATTGTAGACAATCCGATACTGATGGCTAATGCACTAAGGAATAAGTGTTTTCTTTTCATCTAATTTTGTTCTCTTGTATACCTAAGCCGAAGGCTAATTGAGTTAATTCTGGCAAGCTGCCATGATTACTCTATGACTGTTAATTATTAAATAAAGTTCATCGGGCAAACAGATTTAGCATGATTCTTTACAGGTATTTACATGATTGAAAAACAAAAAAACAAAACTTGTAGGTAGATAATAGATTTTACATTTGAATTAATGCTGTGGCACACGATGTGCCACAGCAGGGTATTTACTGGTTTTTTTCATTCATCGGACGAAACAGGCCGGAAGCGCCATCGGAATAATCTCTTGGTGGCATTTTAACCGGAGATTGATCATTATCCGCTTCTGACTCAGTCAATCGATAATTAAATGGATTTTCTTGTGCTGGCATATTCGGCATCAGTTCATGAGAGCTTTTAGCCATATGTTGATATAACTGACGATAATCGCGAGCCATATTGTCGAGTAATTCTGCACTACGGGCAAAATGACCAACTAATTCTTTACGGTACTCTTCCAGTTCTGATTTATTATTCTCCAGTTCAGTTTGTAAGGCTTTTTGCTGGCGCAGCTTAGTGTTACCAAAACGCATAACTAGCGCTCCGATAGCAAAACCAACCACCAAGCCAATCAGTGCATACTCCCAAGTCATAGCTACTCCTTCATCGACATCGTTGTTCCGCAGAATGTTTCACTTAATTATCGTCACTATAACCGTTAATCTAGTTAGAGTGGAATATTGATCATGATTTACATTTGCTTGTAGATCTTATTGTGGACCTTATTGTAGACAATTGATCCGGTAATAAGGTCAATCTGAATCATAAAAACGATAAAAAACGGGCGATTATTTTAAGGATTGTTATTGTTATGCCATCATTGATTACCCCTTCATCATACTATCAAGAAGCCCTTTCTAAGGGTAAATACCAACCAGATGATGTTCAGCGCCAAGTTGTAGCGCAATTGGATACCATTCACAATACTCTGATTAATGCTTCTCCCGGCAATCCCGTAAGGCGACAAAGCTTGAAAAGGCGTCTGAGTAAACTGTTAGGAAAGCAGGCTTCAATGAGCTGTGCGCCTGTTCAAGGGCTTTATATGTGGGGGGGCGTTGGTAGAGGGAAAACTTGGTTAATGGATATGTTTTACCAGAGTTTACCCGGTGAAAGAAAACTACGTTTGCATTTCCATCGTTTTATGCTGCGGGTACATGAAGAATTAAAGGTATTGCAAGGGCATGAAAATCCGCTGGATATTGTGGCTGATGGTTTTAAAACGGAAACAGATGTACTTTGCTTTGATGAATTTTTTGTCTCCGATATTACTGATGCTATGATTCTTGGTACATTGTTGGAAGCGCTGTTTGTCAGGGGGATTACCTTGATTGCAACGTCAAATATTCCTCCTGATGAACTCTATCGTAATGGTTTACAGAGAGCTCGCTTTTTGCCTGCTATTGAGCAGATCAAAAAATATTGTGACGTGATGAATGTGGATTCGGGTATTGACTATCGGTTGCGCACGTTGACTCAAGCTAATCTCTATTTCACACCGCTGAATGAAGATAATGAACGCGCGATGGATCGAATGTTTACTCTTTTAGCCGGTAATAGCGGTGAACAAGCCGCTGTATTGGAAATTAACCACCGGCAGATGCCCGCGATTCGTCATGCTGACGGTGTATTGGCAATTGGATTTAAAGTTTTGTGTGAAGATGCGCGTAGTCAGATGGATTATATTGTTTTATCAAAACTTTATCACACGGTTTTGTTATATCAGGTTCCAGCGATAATGCCGGGGAATGAAAATGCTGCTCGCCGTTTCCTGGCACTGGTTGATGAATTTTACGAACGCCGGGTAAAATTGATAATTAATGCGGCGGTGCCGATGGAGCAAATTTACCAAGGGGTGTTGTTGGTTTTCGAATACCAGCGTTGCTTATCCCGTTTGCAAGAGATGCAAAGTGAAGAGTATCTGAAATTACCTCATTTACCTTAATTTTGTGTTCACCCGTATATTTCAGACTCAAAACTGATTTTAAATATTCAAATTGGGGTCGATTTTTATTTTTGACTTCTCTATAATCTTGCAACCCCACGTTACGGCAATGTTTTTTTCCCAAAAACTTGCAATAGTGCCGGCATAGGCTATTCGAAGGGGTAGGTTTGCTGGACAAGAGTCGTGTGAACCTCAGCAAGTTTCTGAACCTTGAGTGTTCACCAACGTGTAACTTATTATTGGGTAAGCTTTAATGAAAACTTTTACAGCTAAACCAGAAACCGTAAAACGCGACTGGTATGTTGTTGACGCAGATGGCAAAACTTTAGGCCGTCTTGCAACTGAAGTGGCTAGCCGTCTGCGCGGCAAGCATAAAGCGGAATACACTCCGCATGTTGATACCGGTGATTACATCATCATCGTTAATGCAGAAAAAGTTGCAGTCACCGGCAACAAGCGTTCTGATAAAATCTACTATCACCACACCGGTCATATCGGTGGTATTAAGCAAGCGACCTTTGAAGAGATGATTGCCCGCCGCCCTGAGCGTGTAATTGAAATCGCGGTTAAAGGCATGCTGCCAAAAGGGCCGCTGGGCCGTGCAATGTACCGTAAACTGAAAGTTTATGCAGGTAGCGAGCACAACCATGCGGCACAGCAACCGCAAGTTCTGGACATTTAATCGGGATTATAGGCAATGGCTGAAAATCAATACTACGGCACTGGTCGCCGCAAAAGCTCTTCCGCACGTGTCTTTATTAAGCCAGGTAGCGGTAATATCGTCATCAACAAACGCAGCCTTGAAGTTTACTTCGGCCGTGAAACAGCGCGCATGGTTGTTCGTCAGCCGCTGGAGTTGGTTGATATGTTGGGTAAACTGGATCTGTACATCACTGTTAAAGGTGGTGGTATTTCTGGTCAAGCAGGTGCAATCCGTCACGGTATCACCCGCGCACTGATGGCGTATGACGAAACTCTGCGTTCTGATCTTCGTAAAGCTGGCTTCGTTACCCGCGATGCTCGTGAAGTTGAACGTAAGAAAGTTGGTCTGCGTAAAGCACGTCGTCGTCCACAGTTCTCCAAACGTTAATTTTTTGTCTTTATGGCAATTATTTAATGTGCAAACCCGTCTTTGTGGCGGGTTTTTTACTTAATTATCCACACACTTCCCCCAAAATGTACAAAATCTGGTAAACTAGTGCCAATTTTTGCCTCATCCATTTGTCTGCCTACTATTTGAACGGTAGTAATTGCGTTGAAACGGTAATGATTGCGTTGAAACGAAAGTAATTGTGTTGAGTAGCGCATTCCGTATTCACCGTTGTGGCGTAGAAACATAAGGGATGAGAATGAATGAGTAAGAATAGTCGTGGTCGTGTGGGGCTATTCATTCCCTTTTTAGATAAACTTGGAGGTTTTCATGGCTGTCGCTGCCAACAAACGTTCGGTAATGACTCTGTTTTCAGGCCCGGCCGACATTTTTAGCCATCAAGTGCGAATTGTATTGGCGGAAAAAGGTGTCAGTGTTGAAGTTGAGCAGGTTGAGGCAGGTAACTTGCCACAGGACCTTATCGATCTGAATCCTTATCAGACAGTTCCGACTTTGGTTGATCGTGAGCTGACGCTATATGATTCCCGCATCATTATGGAATATCTGGATGAACGCTTTCCTCATCCACCATTAATGCCTGTATATCCAGTTGCCCGTGGTTCCAGCCGTTTGATGATGCACCGCATCGAAAAAGACTGGTATTCCCTGATGCATACTATTGAGGAAGGCAATTCTCAAGAGGCCAATACTGCCCGTAAACGATTAGCAGAAGAGTTGCTAGCAGTGGCGCCAATATTTAAAGAGATGCCATTCTTTATGAGCGAAGAATTCAGTTTGGTTGATTGTTATCTTGCTCCTTTACTGTGGCGTTTGCCGGTATTGGGTATAGAATTACCGAGTTCTGGTACTAAAGATTTACAAATTTACATGCAGCGTGTCTTTGAGCGTGATGCATTCTTGGCTTCATTAACCGAAGCTGAACGTGAAATGCGCTTGCAATCCAGGAGCTGATTTATGGAGCTGTCTCAAATGTCTCCCCGTCGTCCTTATTTGTTGCGTGCTCACTATGAGTGGTTACTCGATAATGATATGACTCCGCATCTAGTTATAGACGTGACTTTACGTGGAGTTAATGTACCAATGGAATATGCCCGTGATGGGCAAATTGTGCTGAATATAGCGCCGAGAGCTGTTGGTAATCTTGAGTTAACCAATGATGAAGTACGCTTCAATGCCCGTTTTGGTGGTGTTCCCCGTCGGGTTAATGTACCGATGGCGGCAGTTATTGCGATTTATGGCCGTGAAAATGGGGCGGGAATGATGTTTGAGCCTGAAGCAGCTTATAAAGATGAATATCTTTTTAAATCCGCTTCAGATCAGGATAAGGCTGATACCTCTGCATCCGCGACAGATAATCTGGTATTAGTTACGGATGCATTGCCCGGTGCTGGAGATGATAGTGGAGCTTCACCTGATGATGAGCCACCAAAACCGACGAGAGGGCGCCCTGCTTTACGGGTAGTAAAATAAGCGTTAAAAGAGGGGGCGGTTTGCCTCCTTATTTTTTCAAATTCATTGATTAGAATTCTGTATTGTAGGCTTTTTCTAATTCCCAAAAACAATCTTCTGCTCTATTTTTAGCTTTGGAATCTGTGATAGCGCCTAAGCTCTTTTTAACCTTATCTACAAATTCTATTTTATTCTCTCTGGTCCCCAGTTCTGGTGGGATTGTGCAGATATCAGCCAATGATATATTGTTTTCTTTATCTACGTTAGCAAGGACTTCAACAGGATTATTAATTAATGCTAGGGATAATGCGTAGCGAACTTCTTTGGCAAAACCTAGGTGTATGCTTTGCGTTAATTTAAAAGCCAGTTTTATCCATTTACTATCACCAGTAGAAATGTTGTGAGTGATTTCTTGTTTGGCTCCTATTTCACCTAATTCTGCCACTACAGAATTGGTACCTCTATTCATAATTTCTTTATTAATATTTTCAGATGTTAAGGGCTGTGATAAAGCAAGTGCTGTATGACTGATAAACAGCATTGGAGATAATAAAGTTAAGGTTTTTATTAGCTTCATTAATATTTCCAGTATTTATAGTTGAATAAGCATCGTGATATTTGTGTCGGTTAATTAGAATATTTTATTTAAAACCCACACTAATGAGAATGAATATTCCAAAATATTATGTATGACAGTAATAAGTGTGGAATGTTCATTAAATACACTTGTTTTTTGTGTAAGAGTAATTCAATTAATATAAATTATCGAACTGATGATAGAAAGAGTTGGGAGCTGAAAAGCTCCCTTGGTTGATTAGATATTGAGATAATCAAGAATGCCTTGCGCGGCTTTACGCCCCTCGGCAATTGCGGTTACAACGAGATCTGAGCCACGAACAGCATCTCCACCAGCAAATATCTGCGGATTGCTAGTTTGAAAGGGAGTGTCTGAGTACTCTGGTGCGACAATGCGTCCTTGTTTATCCAAGGTTACTTGGTGATCACTTAGCCAGTTCATGGTATGTGGTTTAAAGCCAAATGCCATGATCACTGCATCGGCCTTAAGCAGGTGTTCCGAACCTGCGATAATTTCAGCTTGGCGGCGTCCATTCTCATCAGGTTGACCTAATTGAGTCCGTACCATTTTTATGCCACAAACTTGACCTGAATGGTTGATTTCAATCCTGACCGGTTGCAGATTAAACAGAAATTCTACACCTTCTTCCTTGGAATTTTTGACTTCACGCTGAGAGCCTGGCATGTTGATTTCGTCACGACGATAAGCACAGGTAACTGAAGCTGCTTTTTGGCGAATAGCCGTTCTGACACAATCCATTGCAGTATCGCCGCCGCCAAGCACCACGACCCGCTTACCTTGCATATTGATGAAAGGTTGCGATTGTAGGGCGGGATAACCCATCAAATGCCGGGTATTGGCAGTCAGAAATGGCAGAGCATCATAAACACCATCAGCATCTTCATTTGCCAGCCCCCCACGTATTGACTGATAGGTTCCTACACCAAGAAATACCGCATCAAACTGCTCAGTCAGTTCAGATAAGGCAATATCTTTGCCTATTTCAGTATTGAGCCGGAATTCAATTCCCATCTCAGAGAAAATTTCACGGCGGCGTATCATGACCTCTTTTTCCAGTTTAAACGCCGGTATGCCAAAGGTGAGTAATCCACCGATTTCCGGGTGACGATCAAAAACAACGGCTTGTACGCCATTACGAGTCAATACATCAGCACAAGCTAGCCCAGCAGGGCCTGCACCAATAATCGCAACCTGTTTGCCCGTTGGCTGAACTTGTGACATATCGGGCTTCCAGCCCATAGCAATCGCTTTATCATTGATGTAGCGTTCAATATTACCAATGGTTACTGCACCGAACTCATCATTCAGAGTGCAAGCGCCTTCACAAAGGCGATCCTGTGGACAAACACGACCACAAACTTCCGGCAGGCTGTTTGTTTGATGAGATAAATCAGCCGCTTCCATAATACGTCCTTCATTGGCAAGTTTAAGCCAATTGGGAATGTAGTTATGAACAGGACATTTCCATTCGCAATAAGGGTTACCACAAGAAAGGCAGCGATCAGCCTGTGTCTGTGCCTGATTTGCTGAAAATGGTTCATAGATTTCCACAAATTCTATTTTACGGATTTTCAGCGGCTTTTTAGGCGGATCGACGCGTTGTAAGTCGATAAACTGATATACATTCTGGCTCATCTTGGCTCCTTATTGCGCTTGAATTCGCAACTCTGCGGAAGAACGACTGCGATGTCCCAATAGGGCTTTCACATCACTGGATTTTGGTTTCACAAGCGCAAATTTGCTCAGCCACTGTTGCCAGTTAGCAAGAATATCTTCACCGCGTTGGGAGCCTGTCAGGTGGACGTGTTCAGTGATAAGCCCTCTCAAGTGCTCTTCGTGGATAGCTAAGGCATCTACTGCCAGTACTTCAACCAACTCTAGGTTAACCCGTTTGCGGAAATCATCATTTTCATCCAGGACATAAGCAAAGCCGCCGGTCATTCCTGCACCAAAATTTATTCCAGTGCGTCCGAGAATACAGACGATACCTCCTGTCATATATTCACAGCCGTTATCTCCGATACCTTCCACAACCGTGATAGCACCTGAATTACGAACGGCGAAGCGTTCTCCTGCTCGCCCGGCTGCAAACAGCTTGCCTCCGGTTGCACCGTAGAGACATGTGTTGCCAATGAGGGTTGCCTGATGGCTTTTGAAAGCAGAACCTACAGGAGGGTGTATGACAATGCGACCGCCAGCCATACCTTTACCGACATAATCATTGGCATCACCGATGAGTGTCAGCTCCAGACCGCCGGCATTCCAGACGCCAAAACTTTGACCGGCAGTACCATTGAAATGAATTTTTATGGGCGCCGCGGCGATCCCCTGATTACCATATCGAGCAGCGATAAAACCGGAAAGGGAAGCGCCCACTGAACGATCGGTATTACGGATATCGAAATAGAAAGTTTTACTTTGTTGCTTCTCAATATAGCTGGAAGCTTGAGCCAGTAAGTTTTTATTCATTGTTCCGTCGTCAAATGGCGGATTGCTTTCAGTGCAATATAAGGCTTTGCCCTGATGGGGGTCTGCGGTTGCCAAGAGCGGATCAAGATTGAGTTTGCTCTGTTTTGCTGAAATACCTTCCAGTACTTCCAACAGGTCAGTTCGGCCTATTAAATCAGTTAGATTTTTGACACCCAATGTAGCCATGATTTCTCTGGTTTCACGGGCGATGAAGCGGAAATAATTCATTACCCGTTCAGGTAATCCGTGGTAGTGGTCGCGACGTAATTTCTCATCCTGAGTGGCAACCCCGGTTGCACAATTATTAAGATGGCAAATACGCAGATATTTGCATCCAAGGGCAACCATTGGCCCAGTACCGAAACCGAAACTTTCAGCGCCAAGAATGGCCGCTTTAATAATATCTACGCCTGTTTTCAACCCGCCGTCAACTTGTAAGCGGATCTTATGACGTAATCCGTTAGCAACTAGCGCTTGTTGGGTTTCCACCAGCCCCAATTCCCACGGGCATCCTGCATATTTCACTGATGATAATGGACTGGCGCCGGTACCGCCGTCATAGCCTGCGATAGTAATTAAATCGGCATAAGCTTTGGCAACGCCAGTGGCAACAGTACCAACACCGGGTTCTGAAACCAGTTTTACTGAGATCAGCGCATTGGGGTTGATCTGTTTTAGATCGAAAATCAACTGAGCCAAATCTTCAATAGAGTAAATATCGTGATGTGGTGGTGGAGAAATAAGTGTTACGCCGGGTACGGAATAACGCAGTTTTGCAATGTACGGTGTTACCTTATCACCCGGTAATTGCCCACCTTCTCCGGGTTTAGCACCTTGCGCGACTTTAATCTGAATCACATCAGCGTTGACCAGATAAGCAGGTGTCACACCAAACCGACCGGAAGCAACTTGTTTGATACGGGAAACCTTTTTTGTTCCATAACGTGCAGGATCTTCTCCACCTTCGCCGGAGTTGGAAAAACCACCTAGCGTATTCATAGCTTCAGCCAGAGCTTCGTGTGCTTCCGGGCTTAATGCTCCAATCGACATCGCTGCGGTATCAAAGCGTTTAAACAGCTCTTCGGCAGGTTCTACTTCTTCAATAGGTAGAGGTTCACCTTTTGTTTTTATCGCCAGCAAATCACGGATTGTGGTAATTGGACGCTGATTAACCAGACGAGAATATTTCAAGTAATCGTTATATTCGCCACTATGAACCGCAGACTGTAAAGTGCTTATAACATCTGGGTTATAAGCGTGATATTCGCCGTTATGAACATATTTCAGCAATCCGCCCTGATCGAGTGGTTGACGAGCAAGCCATGCACGTTTAGATAAGTTTTGCAGATCTTGCTCGAAATCGCTGAAATTAGCACCGCCAATTCGGCTGACGACGCCATTGAAGCAGAATTCAGTTAATTCGAAATGTAAGCCGACAGCTTCAAATAGTTTAGAGCAGCGATAGGAGGCGATAGTCGAGATGCCCATTTTCGACATGATTTTATATAACCCTTTATTGATACCATTGCGGTAGTTAAGCATGACATCAGCATAAGGTTTATTAATTGTGCCATTATCGACCATTTTGGCGAGGGATTCATAAGCCAGGTAGGGATAAATCGCTGTTGCACCAAATCCCAGTAGTACAGTGAAATGGTGTGGATCACGGGCACTCGCTGTTTCTACTATCAAGTTGGTATCACAGCGTAGGCTTTTTTCTACCAAACGGTGTTGAATAGCGCCAACAGCCATAGGAGCTGGTATAGGTAACTTCTCCGACGTAATGTTGCGGTCAGATAATACCAATAATACCGCACCATCTCTGGCGAGTTGTTCAGCCTGATCACACAATGCAAACAAGGCATTTTGCAGATTGGTTTCTTGTGGATTGAAAGTTAAGTCTAATTGTTCTGCGCGATAGTGTGGACTTTGCTGCGTTATTAATTGATGAAAGTCAGAGTAGAGCAGAATAGGAGATTTAAAACTTAATCGGTGTGCCTGTCCCTCTGCTTCACAAAATACGTTCATCTCCCGCCCGATGCAGGTGGTGAGAGACATAACATGTGCTTCGCGTAGTGGGTCGATTGGAGGATTAGTGACTTGAGCAAATTGCTGGCGGAAATAGTCATAAATAATCCGTGGGCGGCTGGAAAGGACGGCAAACGGCGTATCATCTCCCATTGAACCGGTTGCTTCCTGACCATTCTCTCCCAGGACACGGATGATTTGATCTAGCTCTTCGTTGCTGTAGGCAAATTGTTTGTGATAGACCGCTAAGGATTGATCGTTCAGATCCCGATGACCCGCTTGATCTTCCAGTAATTCTTCGAATGGGGTCAGACGCTTGACGTTTTTATCCATCCATTCTTTATAGGGATGGCGGCTTTTCAAGTCATTGTCTGTTTCTTCTGCATGAAGGATACGGCCTTGGCGGGTATCAATCACGATAAGTTCACCGGGACCAACTCGCCCTTTTTCCACCACTTCATCCGGTTGATAATCCCAGATACCGACTTCGGAAGCACAGGTGATCAACTTATCTTTGGTGATAACATAACGGGCTGGGCGCAAGCCATTACGATCCAGATTACAGGCAGCGTAGCGTCCATCTGACATAACGATACCTGCGGGGCCATCCCACGGTTCCATGTGCATAGAGTTGAAATCAAAAAAAGCCCGCAGATCTTCATCCATATCAGGATTGTTTTGCCATGCGGGAGGAACCAGCAATCGCATAGCACGGATTAAATCCATTCCGCCGTTGAGAAACAGTTCCAGCATATTATCCAGCGAGCTGGAATCTGACCCTGTTTCATTGACAAAAGGGGCCGCAGTGTGCAGATCGGGAATAAGTGGTGTCTTGAATTTATAGGATCTTGCTCGTGCCCACTGGCGGTTACCGGTGATGGTGTTTATTTCACCGTTATGGGCAAGATAGCGGAAAGGTTGTGCCAATGGCCAGCGCGGGACGGTATTGGTTGAAAAGCGTTGATGGAATAGGCAAATTGCCGATTCCAAACGTAAATCAGCCAGATCGGGATAGAAACGGGGCAAATCTGCCGCCATGCACAGCCCTTTATAGATAGTCACTAGGTTAGACAAACTGCAAACATAAAAGTCGCTGTCATTGATGCGTTTTTCTATTCGTCGGCGAGCAACGAACAAGCGGCGTTCTAAATCACGTGCACGCCAGCCAGCCGGAGCATTAACAAAAATCTGTTCAATATGAGGGAGGCTTGAAAGGGCTATTTCGCCCAGAATATCACTGTTGATGGGGACTTCACGCCAGCCAACGACTGACAGGGTTTCATTTTGTAGCTCTTGTTCGATGATTGCCCGGCAGTGTTGTGCAATCTGAGGATCTTGGCTGAGAAATAGCATACCGACGGCGTAATTGCGGGCTAAATGCCACTCTTGCTCCTGTGCGACCATCCGAAAAAAGCGGTCAGGTTTTTGCAACAATAAACCACAACCGTCACCGGTTTTGCCATCTGCCAGGATTGCCCCACGATGTTGCATTCTGGCCAGGGCATGGATAGCGGTACGTACTACTTTGTGGCTTGGCTCCCCTTCAATATGGGCTATCAGTCCAAAGCCACAGTTATCCTTTTCTTGAGATTTGTTATATAGCATAGTGTGAACCTCCCGAGGTTCTGTCCGACTCTCACAGAAACTCACAGACATTTGTGAGATTAATATTTTTTACTGGCGTCTGAATTGCGCCCTCAATCAACCACCACTTGTTTATTTGTGATAAACAGGTGGTGACTTAAATGATATTGTGTCACTGCATAATTATGGTTCAGATGAGAATCTGACAGATGATTTCCAGTGACTTTCCAAGTTAACTAGAAATATAAATCAGGTCAAATATCACAGGGATAAGGTCAGGACAGGTGATAAATAAAGTTAATGCTATGATTTATAAGTAGAAAAATTAACATTAGTGTTGTGTGATATAGATCATGTTAGGATTTTAATGTGATTTATATCACTAATATTAGTGTAATATCTGTTTTGTATATGCTGTTAAACTTTTATTTATTAGATTTAAAATCTTACTAATGCTAACTTTATGGAATTAATATGTATTTTTGTTTCTTTATGAGAATAAAGTTTTATCTTTTTGGGGTATTAAAAGAGTAAAAAAGAATTTTATGCTTATTTTATCAATGTGTTTGATTATTTATTCATGCTTAGATTGTGCGGAAAGACCGGCAGGAGTAAAAAGCCAGAATAATGTTTGGGAAGTCATAACTAAAACTATTAAATAATACTATTGTTTTACCAGGTCAACAATTTCTGTTATTCCTTCAACGAAGTGGCCGGTTTTTTACGGTATGATCCGGAATGGTCATATTTAACGGGAGTCTTTATGAAATGAAGCTGCTCAGGGGCCTGGCCCAATATTATGTTGATTTAATGATGAAATTGGGGCTAGTGCGCTTTTCATTACTGCTTGCATCTGCACTGGTCGTTCTTGCTATGGGTGTACAGATGGTAGTCACTTTTCTGCTTCAGGGAGGAGTGCAAAGTATTGATTTAGTTCGCTCAATATTTTTTGGTTTGTTGATTACACCTTGGGCTGTCTATTTTCTTTCGGTTGTTGTTGAACAGCTCGAAGAGTCCCGTCAGCGATTATCTAAATTAGTTGAAAAGTTGGAAGTTATGCGTCAGCGTGATCGGGAACTTAATCAGCAATTAAAAGACAACATTATTAAGCTTAATCAGGAGATCTCAGAAAGAGAAAAAGCTGAGCAGGCTCATCTGATATTGTTGGATAAACTCAAAGAAGAGATGAAACACCGTGAGCAGACGCAGATTGAATTGGAACAACAATCTGTATTGTTGAAATCTTTTCTCGATGCTTCTCCTGATTTGGTCTATTACCGTAATGAAAATAATGAGTTTTCTGGTTGTAACCGGGCGATGGAATTGCTGACGGGTAAAAGCCAGAAACAACTTGTCGGGCTGACGCCAAATGATGTTTATGACAAAGAGGTTGCTCGCAAGGTAATGAAAACCGATGAAAAAGTGTTCCGTCATAATGTTGCGCTCACTTATGAACAATGGCTAGTTTATCCCGATGGTCGAAAAGCCTGTTTTGAGCTTCGGAAAGTCCCTTTTTATGATCGGGTAGGAAAAAGACATGGGCTTATGGGATTTGGGCGCGATATAACGGAACGTAAGCGTTATCAGGACGCTTTGGAGAATGCAAGTAGGGATAAGACCACTTTTATCTCAACGATTAGCCATGAGCTTCGTACGCCTTTAAATGGCATTGTTGGTTTGAGCCGTATTCTGCTCGATACTGAGTTGACATCTGAGCAAAATGACTATCTGAAAACGATTCATGTCAGTGCCATCACGCTTGGTAATATTTTCAATGACATTATTGAAATGGATAAAATTGAACGGCGTAAAGTGCAAATTGATAATCAGCCAATTGATTTTACCGGTTTTATATCCGATCTGGAAAACCTCTCTGGGCTGCTGGTGCAACCGAAAGATATTAAATTTGTAATGAACCCAGAACTGCCACTGCCTGCCAGAATCATGACAGATGGTACTCGTTTGCGCCAAATTCTGTGGAACTTGATTGGCAATGCGGTGAAATTTACGCAAAAAGGTGAGATTACTGTTCGAATCTGGTACGAAGAGGGAGAACGTTTGCTGTTTGAAGTCACAGATACGGGGATTGGTATCCCACATGATGAGCTGGAGAAGATTTTTGCGATGTATTATCAAGTGAAAGGCAGTCATGGTGGTTGTCCAGCAACGGGAACCGGTATTGGATTGGCGGTATCCAAACGTTTGGCTCAAAGTATGGGAGGGGATATTGTGGTGGAAAGTGAGCCGGGACAAGGTTCTCGATTTACACTGTCTATCATTGCACCGGCTATGGAGGAGAATCTTTTATGCAAAGAAGATACAGAAGATTATCCACTTCCAGCGTTGCATATCTTATTGGTAGAAGATATTGAGCTGAATGTGATTGTTGCTCGCTCTGTATTGGAGAAATTGGGTAACAGCGTGGAAGTCGCTATGAATGGTAAAGATGCGCTAGAAGTGTTTAAGCCAGGAGAGTTCGATCTGGTACTGCTTGATATTCAGCTACCCGATATGACCGGGTTAGATATCTCCCGGGAATTAAGTCAGCGATATGCCAAAAAGGATCTGCCCCCGCTGATTGCACTGACAGCAAATGTCTTAAAAGACAAAAAAGAGTATCTGGATGCAGGTATGAATGGTGTGTTGAGTAAGCCGCTTTCTGTGAATGCGTTAACCGCCATTATTGAACAATATTGGGGGGAACAGTCTGTGCATCATATGCAGCCGGAAGAAGAGGAGTCAGGATTGGTGAAAAAAGGTGAAGATTTACTTGATACAGAAATGCTTAACCAATACATCGAGCTCGTTGGGCCTCAATTGATTCGCAATAGTCTGAGTGTGTTTGAAAAGATGATGCCGGGTTACTTATCTGTTCTGGATTCAAACATGACAGCTAAAGACCAGAAAGGCATTACGGAGGAAGCGCATAAGATAAAAGGTGCTGCGGGATCGGTTGGATTGCGTCATTTACAGCAACTGGCCCAGCAGATTCAATCACCTGATTTACCTGCATGGTGGGATAATGTTCAGGAATGGGTTGATGAGTTAAAGCAAGAATGGAGAAACGATACGGAAATTTTGGGAGAATGGTTGACGGACGCTGAAAAAAAATAACCCCAACCGAGGTTGGGGTGCGCGAATACTGCGCCAACACCAGGGAAAACTTTTTACACGCCTATCTAATATTTGGTTGCGGCGAGTAAATGAGGAATTCTCCATACATCATACAAGTACCAACATAGCAAAGATAAGATTTTTTGTTACAAGATTCATTAAAATCTGTGATGAAGATTGGTGTTTAACCCCCTAAAGGGTTAAGCAATAATCTACTACAAATGGAGTGAGGTATGAAATCAGTTGCGGTTGTCTTAAGTGGATGTGGTGTATTCGATGGTAGCGAAATTCATGAGTCAGTATTAACTCTGCTTTCTTTAGACCGTTTAGGTGTTAAAACGAGCTTTTTTGCGCCTGACGAACCACAACTTCATGTTATTAATCATATTAACGGTGAAGAAATTGGCGAAGAACGTAACGTTCTACAGGAATCTGCCCGTATTTCAAGGGGAAAAATTAAGCCTTTATCACAAGCAAATGCCGATGAATTTGATGCCCTGATAATTCCTGGGGGATTTGGTGTTGCAAAGAATTTATGTGACTTTGCCGTTAAGACAGTTGATTGCGAAATAAATAAGGATTTATTAAGTTTGGTAAGGGCTATGCATAAGCAACATAAACCGATGGGATTTATGTGCATTGCGCCTGTTATGTTGCCAAAATTACTTAATAAACCGGTGAAACTAACGGTCGGCAATGATCCTGAAACGGTTGCTCAAGTAGAAGCAATGGGGGGTGTCCATATAGTTTGTGAGGTAAATGATGTTGTTGTTGATTTAGAAAACAAAATTGTGACAACACCAGCCTACATGCTTGCTGAATCTATTTCTCAGGCAGAAGTGGGAATTGATAAACTTGTCAGAAAAGTATTGGAAATGACTGAGTAACTGGATGCGAAATCCTTTTCAATTTTTATGGTACTGGCTTAAAAAAATCGTAATCTCAGTTACTATCTTATGGATAGTTTCTGTTGTTGCATTTTCATTTTTGCCAGTGCCTTTTTCTATGGTTATGGTTGAACGCCAGATTAGCGCTTGGTTATCAGTTAATTTTTCTTATGTATCTCATTCTAACTGGGTAGGGCAAGGACAAATATCGCCAAATATCGCATTGGCTGTTATTGCTGCGGAAGATCAAAAATTTCCACAGCATTGGGGATTTGACTTTGATGCTATCGAAAGTGTACTTGCGCGTAACCAAAATAATTCTGGAAGACTCAGAGGAGCTTCAACGATTTCTCAGCAAACGGCCAAAAATTTATTTTTGTGGGACGGACGTAGCTGGGTAAGAAAAGGGTTGGAAGCCGGGATGACCTTTGCTATTGAACTGGGATGGTCAAAAAGTAGAATTCTGACGGTTTACCTTAACGTAGCAGAATTTGGTGATGGCATTTTTGGTGTTGAAGAGGCATCTAAACGCTATTTTCATAAATCAGCCAGTAAATTGACGGCATCAGAAGCCGCTTTACTTGCTGCTGTATTGCCTAATCCACACCGCTATAAAGTTAACTCACCTTCGGCTTATGTCTTACAGCGTCAGCAATGGATTTTGCGGCAAATGCGGTTGTTGGGCGGGGTGAGTTATCTTGAAAAAAATGGGTTAATGAAAAGAAAAATGATTGAAGGAAGAATGAGAGGTTATTCAGTTTGACGTGGGATGATGAAAAGGGTAAAACGCCAGCGCCAAAAAATGACGCGGCCTGATACCTGAATGTTTGACCGATTTATCGTGTCATCACTTTCAATCAATATATTTAATTCAAATAAGTAAATGCGGTTGTTACCCGTTTAACACCGTTAGTTTCGCTGGCAATTTTCGCTGCGGCGTTACCCTCTTGTTTGGTCAGAATGCCCAGTAAAAAGACTTCGCCGTTTTCCGTAACGACTTTTATGTTAGAAGACTTAACCGAGTCACTAGCCAGGATTTTTGAGCGTACTTTAGTTGTAACCCAGGTATCCTTAGAAGCAGTACCTAATTCAACAGGTTTCCCCTGACGAATTTCATTGTAAACGGTGTGTGTTCCATCAACACGCGAGGCTATCTGTTTAGCACGGTCTGAAAGGCTTGAGTCTGGGCTTTGACCTGTCAGTAAAACTTTTCCTTGATAGGCAGTGGTAATAATACGGGTTTGCTCTTTGAGCTGCTTATCTTTGTTAAGCGCATTACTAACACGGGCTTCGAGAGTACTATCGTCAACCTGTTGACCAATAGTTCGGGGATCGGTTGCGGTTTTAGTCGCTACGGCAGCAGAACTGACCACGACCGCACCAATACATCCTTGTAATATTACAGCAGCACAAATCGTAGCTAATAGGGAGAAAAATCGCATTATTGGCTCCTTAGTCATCCTGATGGGGAAAAAGTGTATTATCGATTAAGTCACATAAGCAGTTAACTGTTAGCATATGAACTTCTTGAATTCTGGTACTGCGATGAGATGGAATACGAATCTCTACGTCTTGTGGCCCGAGTAAGCCGGCAAGCTCACCACCATCATAGCCAGTAAGGGCGACAATTGTCATATCGCGGGTTACAGCGGCTTCAACGGCTTTGACAATATCACGGCTATTACCATGTGTAGAAATCGCTAATAACACATCGCCTGGCTGACCTAATGCCCGTACCTGTTTAGCATAAATTTCATCATGCTGTTTATTGCTTGAAATCGCAGTGATGACCACATTGTCTGCATTAAGTGACAATGCGGGCAGGCTTGGGCGCTCAGTTTCAAACCGGTTAATCATATTGGCAGCAAACCGTTGGGCAGTCGCTGCTGAGCCTCCATTACCACAGCAAAGGATTTTATTACCATTCAGTAATGACTGAACCATCATCATTGCCGCTCGCGAGATAGCATCAGGTAATGCTTCTGCGGCTGCAATCTGAGTTTGAATACTTTCTGTAAAACAGACTTTAATTCTATCCAGCACGTTTATAACCTACTCAGTATCATTTTAACGAGTAAACTCATTTTGATTGAAGGCATTTTGCAACCATTCAAATTGTTGACCAGTAATAGCACAAATATCAAAGCGACAAGAAGAGGTTTCAAAACATTCACCTCGTTGAAACAGCCATACTGCGGCAGCGTGTAATAATTTTTTACGCTTGCTACGGGTGATTGTCACCAATGCATCTCCATATTGTCCTGATTTGCGAAAACGGACTTCAATAAAGACCCAAGTTTGCTTGTCTTTCATAATCAGGTCAATTTCACCACCGTGAACTTTCACATTTGCGGCGATAAAAGATAATCCTTGTTTTTGTAAAAACAACTTTGCCTGCGCTTCATAGTTGCGTCCTAGCAGATAACTTGTCAGCTTTTTTATTTTCATCCTGCTTTTTTATTTTCATTCTGAAATGAGTCATTTGAATTGAAAGGCCGCTTGGTAGCAAGCGGCAAGTTGCTAAATAGCCGTGATTTGGCCTTGATGATATTGCATCCATGAGAGCTGTCGGAAAATGGTGCAGTTTTCTTGAACAGACAGCACCCCGGAAGCACCATTGAGTTGGAAATCACTTTGAAGCTGAACTTGACTGAATTGATTTGCTAATGACCAGGCATCAATACCCATAGCATAAAGGCGCATCAAAGAGTAATCATTTGTAAATTTACTGGCTGCTTGCTGCATCAGTGACAAGTTAGCACCGGCGATTAAGGGAATGTCACTGAATTGCATTCCCTCCATCTCCAGGCGGAAATCGGGACCAACGCCAGCCTGATTACTGCGGGAACTTGCGTAAAGGGCGGGCTTATCGCGGGAGCTGATTGCCATATCAATCATTGTCTTAATTAGCGTCAGTTCATCCAGGGTAGAAACAATATAAACTGCATCCACTGAGCCGCCAGTAGAAGTAGGAACGACATCGGTGTTTATCTGGGGGATTTCCAGATCACCAATAGCGATTGATGTAGGTTGATTGCTTGTGACATTGACGGCTGTTCCGGTCAAGCGAATACCGGTACCTCTATTAATTAATTGTTTCAGTTCGGCGGAAGAGCCAAAAGTTTGTTGCAGAACAGCATGTCCCCCTTGTTTTTGCCATTCCTGTGCAAAGGCTTTGGCAATGCGATCACCAAAAGTCCCTCTGGGGACCAAAATCAGAGGATTCTGTTTCTGTTGCTGCCAAATATGTTCCGCAGCATTTTTCGCTTCATCTTCTGGTGACAAAGAAAAATAGCAGATATTAGAGTGTGGTTGAGCATTGTCTAACTCGTTTAGTACTAGCATGTTTAATGCAGTATCTATCTGAACGAGTTTAACCACATCTGGCTTAAGTAACGGCCCGACAACTAAATTCACACCATCCTGCTTAGCCTGAATGAATAAGTTTTCCAATGGCTGGCTGGCTGTGTCATAGATTTTGACCTGTTGTGTGTTAATTGGTGCATTGGCTATGACAGGTGTTGTTTGAGTGGTTGGTCTTGCTGAGTCTATGATCGCCACTTCACTAGGGGACATATCGGTAGAAACCATGCTATCTGACGCGCTATCGTTGTCTGCTATAGATAAATTTTCCGGGTTTTCTGTTGGTAATGATGGACTGGGTAAACCGGCCTGAGCATCAAGAAAACCTTGGCGAATGGCTTCACCGAATACTTTTGCTTGACCACTTAATGGCAGGAACAGAGCAATACGGATATTCGTATCTTGCTGTTGGATGGCTGCCTGTTGTAACTGAGTTGGGAGTGACTGTGCGGCAGGGTTTTGTGGATAACGAATTTTCCAGTCACGGATAGCTGCCTGTAGTTTGTCGGAGTCCTGTTTGTTATCCTGATAGGCACTGAGTAAGTCCAGCCAGCCTTGCAGAACATTTTCATCAGCGTTGATGACCAATCCACGGCGCTCTTGTGGTGAAAGACGGGTCAGCATTTGCCAGGTATCATCAATATTTTTTTGACGAGCCGCACTTTCTTTCACAAGTGGTTCTTGAGCGATATAAGCACGGATGACATCAAGAGAAGGTTCGCCATGGGCGGCATCAATGATGGATTGATAACGGGCGATTTCTGTACTGATTTTGTCCTGAGTTTGCGAAGGTTGTCGCCCCTGTTGATCAGGTACGGTACATCCTGCGATGATCATGACTGCCAGCATAGCTGAACAGACTAAACCAGTTTTGATACGCACAAAAATTGAGGAAAGCATACTGTATCCAGCGATGTTTTTTTCAAAGATGCTCAATTTTAAATCGGCCATTCGGATGAAACAATGAATCAACCTAATCGAGCAGTGGTTACGACATCCACGCTATATGTTGTACCAACCCCCATTGGAAACCTGGGTGATATCACTCAGCGTACGCTTGAAGTTCTTGAGCATGTCGATCTGATTGCAGCCGAAGATACGCGACATACTGGCTTGTTGCTTCAACATTTTGCCATTAATGCACGCATGTTCGCACTTCATGATCATAATGAACAGCAGAAAGCAGATCAATTAATTACAAAACTCCAACAAGGGCAAAGTATTGCATTAGTCTCTGATGCAGGAACGCCCTTGATTAATGATCCTGGTTATCATGTGGTTCGCCGTTGCCGTGAAGCTGGTATTCATGTTGTCCCACTTCCAGGGCCTTGTGCGGCGATAACCGCCTTGTCTGCTGCTGGTCTGCCATCAGATCGTTTCTGTTACGAAGGATTTCTGCCCGCAAAGCGTAAAAGTCGGACAGATACTTTACGGGCTTTGCAACAGGAGCCACGCACATTAATTTTTTATGAATCCACTCATCGTCTGATCGAAAGTTTAGAAGATATGGTTGAGGTGTGGGGAACTGAACGTTACATCGTTTTGGCACGGGAATTAACAAAAACTTGGGAATCCATTCAAGGGATGCCAGTAGGTGAACTTTTGGCGTGGGTTAAGGAAGATGAAACCCGTCGCCGTGGTGAAATGGTATTGATCGTTGAAGGTTATAAAAAACCGGATGACGATGTTTTGCCTCCAGGGGCATTAAGAACACTGGCGCTTCTTCAACAAGAACTGCCATTGAAAAAAGCAGCGGCATTGGCGGCAGAGATTCATGGTGTGAAGAAAAATGCGCTTTATCGTCATGGGTTGGGACAGAACGAAGAATAATGGCAATTGCTGATAAACAGGGCAGATTATCAGTAAACGCCTATACATCGTTGGACAAACCTCTTATAATCCGCCGCGGAGTTGACTAGACAGTCGCTGCTTTACCATTAATCCTTTGGACGATGGGTAGAGGAGAGGAAAGTCCGGGCTCCACAGGGCAGGGTGCCAGATAACGTCTGGGGGGTGAAAGCCCACGACCAGTGCAACAGAGAGCAAACCGCCGATGGCCTATTTAATGTAGGATCAGGTAAGGGTGAAAGGGTGCGGTAAGAGCGCACCGCACGGCTGGTAACAGTCCGTGGCACGGTAAACTCCACCCGGAGCAAGGCCAAATAGGGGTTCATTAGGTACGGCCCGTATCGAACCCGGGTAGGCTGCTTGAGCCAGTGCGTAAGTGCTGGCCTAGATGAATGATTGTCCACGACAGAACCCGGCTTATCGGTCAACTTCACAAATTTAGCCCCGTTAGATTGGAATCTGACGGGGCTTTCACTTTTTTAAGCAGCCAGATCAATTAACAGCCCCTGGAATTCCGTATCTGCTTTTAAAACCAGACGACTTTCTTCATGAATAAAAGCGCCATCTCCGCATTTAATTAAATTGTTATCCTTAGAATTGCCTCTTATTTTTATATTTCCGTTTAGGGATTGCAGATAGGCATTTTTTCCCTTCAATTGCAGATGATGAGATTGATTTTTATTAAGGAAAATATAATTTACCCACACTTGCTGACGTAATTGCATACTGCCATCTTCTGCGGTTGGAGAAGCTAGCATAGCCAATGGTTGTTCTGGTAATTCCATTCGTTGCAATGGTAAGCTTTCCTGCTGAGGAAAGGCATTCAGCCAAAGCTGCAAGCGCGTCAGTGGCTTATTAGTACTGGCATTATGTTCACTGTAGCTGATGCCTTGACGGGCAGAAAATAGCAAACATTCTCCCTTGCGCGCTCTGATGTAGTTGCCTTCGCTGTCACGGTATTCTGCTTCACCTTGTAGAATAATATTCAATATATCCACGTGTGGATAGGATTTAGGTTGGAAAGCGGCTTTGGGGGCGATGACTTCTTGATTGAGTACACGTAGCGCGCCATAACCTAAAAACTTTGGGTCAAAATAGTGACCAAATGAAAATGTATAACGAGCCTGTAGCCAACCATAGTCAGCTTTCCCACATTGTTTTGCTGTTCTATTTATAATCATGATGGTGGTTACCTTAAAAAAACACACACTAAGGATAGTAATTATCTGGACGGCGAAATGTTAGCCAGTTAATCTGGTCAGCATATTCAAATTTCCTGATTGAGAAAAATATGAGCAAAGAACGAGCGCTTACACTGGAATCTCTCCGGGTCATGGATGCGATTGACCGGCGGGGAAGTTTTGCTGCGGCCGCTGATGAGCTTGGTCGTGTTCCTTCTGCACTTAGCTATACGATGCAAAAATTAGAAGAGGAGCTGGATGTGGTGCTGTTTGACCGTTCGGGTCACAGAACTAAATTCACCAATGTCGGTCGCATGTTGCTTGAGCGTGGACGTCAATTGCTTGAAGCTGCTGATAAATTAACGGCTGATGCAGAAGCGTTAGCGAGAGGCTGGGAAACTCACCTGACAATTGTTTGTGAAGCGTTGGTTCCTGCTTCTTCATTATTCCCGTTAGTAGGTAAGCTTGCTCAAAAATCGAATACTCAGCTCTCTTTATTGACTGAGGTTTTGGCTGGTGCATGGGAGAGGTTGGAAACTGGTCGGACGGATATTGTTATTGCACCAGATATGCATTTTCGCGCATCGGCAGAAATTAATTCACGTCAGCTTTACAGCATTACCAATGTTTATGTCGCCAGCCCTGATCACCCTATACATCAGGAGCCAGAGCCTTTGTCCGATGTCACGAGGGTGAAGTATCGTGGTATTGCTGTGGCGGATACAGCGAGGGAGCGCCCGGTATTGACGGTTCAATTGTTAGATAAACAACAGCGTTTGACAGTCAGTTCTCTGGAAGATAAACGCCGTGCTCTCTTGGCTGGGTTGGGCGTTGCTACCATGCCTTATCCTATGGTGGAACAAGATATTGCAGAGGGTCGTTTACGGGTGATTAGTTCTGAATATAGCCATGACACAAATGTCATTATGGCATGGCGACGAGACAGCATGGGGGAAGCTAAGTCTTGGTGTTTGCGGGAAATCCCTAAATTGTTTGTTAGTCGGTAAGTAGAAGCGATGTGAGCAATCAAATTAGAAGACAGGCTGAAAAAAACATGATTCGATGATTGCTTAACCTGTGTCTTCCTGTGCCCTTAATTTGATTGCCGAAAGAGCTTGGCGGCTTTGCTACCAAGCTCTTTTTGAGCAGAGTTGTCATCACTGGTAGGTGTAAATTTTGTGATCTCTATTCGCTGAATATTGATGGTTCTATTTTTTTGGTGCCAGACAGTGATAAAAACAGGGAGACTTTCGTATTTATTAATAACACCAGAACGGCTTTTCCCTAGGTCAGAATGGTTGTCCTGATGTCAATATATTCTTATAGGGTTGTTGTCTCTATTATTGTGTATCTTTTCTTTAATCAATGGCAACAAATAGGACAGGCCATAGTGCATTTTTCTTTGGCAAGAAAGATGCTATTATAGCAACTACCTGACTTTCTGAAAAATTGTACTTATCAGCCGAATCTGTCTCCATTTATTATTTTTAGCCAAAATGATTTTTTGCCATATGATATTGTTTGAGAAGATCATCGGTATTATCGTATGTGACAGAACAGCTACTTATGTTAATTGTTGTGTTATGTTTAGCATTGTCTTTGCTCTTTCTTTTATAATCTTTTATTTGTAGTCTCCAACGTATTCCTAATACCCCAATTCCATCGCTTGAGTATTTGTCTTCATCGAAATTATCTATTAGTAAAATAAATTTAAATAATTATATTGTGATAGAGCTTAATATAATCAATAAATACAGTGTTGCTACTATTAATTTATGGTGTGATGATAATTCGTTTTTGCGTTTTTAACTATATTTTACATAATTTTATTCTTGTGATTAAAAAATTGAATTGGATTAAATAATCTTTAAATATATTTAAGTTGATGGCAGATTCGACTAATAAGTGCAATTTTTCAGAAGGGCGGTCAGTTGCTATAGTAGGCATCTTTCTCGCCAAAGGAAAATGCACTATGGCCTATACACAACTGACCGAA
>NZ_JBHFKV010000046.1:0-32901 GCF_042879355.1 Photorhabdus sp. RM71S
CTGATGGAACGGGCACAGCAGCACGTAATCTTTGCCGCGTTTAAAGAGCTGTCGCCCCTGTTGCTCCACCACGGCGACTAAGGAGACCGCAGCTTTCAGGTGCTGTAATTCGGCTTCGGGAATGCGGGCCATAAAAATGTTCCTTTTAAATCCTTGTCAATAGACATATATGTAGATTATATTATCTATACATTGTGGGATTTGCAACAGGCAGCTAAAAAAGGAGACGGTACAATGAACCCTATTGATTCATTGTGTGCAGGGTTGGATATGTCAGCATTTGCAGAGCGTCTTCGTTTGTTGCGTGAGGCACGTAATTTAAGTCAGGTTCGGCTGGCTGAACTATTGAGAGTTGATCCGCGCGCTTATAATCGTTGGGAGAAAGGCGCGAGTGCGCCCCATCTGGAGACGGTTATTAAGATCGCTGATGTGCTCCAGGTCACGATAGATGAACTGGTTGGCCGCAAGGCTATATCGGATGAAGTGAAGATCCGCAACCACACATTACATTCCTTGTGGCAAAAAGCGGACCTGTTGCCAGATACCGATCAACAAGCGTTGATCGTGGTACTTGACAGCTTTGTCAAGAAAGCAATGGTTGAACAGGCAATGGGATTTAACAGTACTAAGCGTTGAGATAGCGCGGCAGGGTGAGTTCGCACCTCACGCCTGCCGCTCACCACAAGCAACTAAAAGGGTAGTTACTATGGCTAAGGCGCATTCTAAAGCAGAAGCGGCGGTAAATAAAGCCGTGAAAACAGAACGTTATTACACGGTGGGTTATGTGCCGAACGGGAATAAGGTCAACAATGCCACACCGGCGATACATCTTAAGGGGCAATGGCTTAGGCAGGCGGGGTTTAATACGGGCGGCCAGATTACGGTGAAGGTGATGGACGGTTGTCTGGTGCTCATTCCTGACAGTGAAGCCACCCAACAACAGCATCAGCAGTACCAGCGACAACAGGCTCAACTGCGGGAAATTAAGCAGCAGATGCGGGCGTTGATAACCGGTTTTGTGGGTTAAGGGGAGCGCATGAGATGACGATAGCGATTGAACATTTACAGGACATTCAGTTAACCCATATTGAGGCACTGGCCTTGGCTCAACTGGTTAAGCGGCTGTGCTGGTCTGAGATACGCGCTTGTGCGGTGAATGACGAGGAAGCATATCAGATCAAAGATGCCCTCGGTAAGCTCCAATCGGCGCTGGCTTACCGTGGGTATGCGCCACGGTAGATCACAGAAAGGCCGGAAGATCTTGGGTGATCTTCCGGTTTTTTTAATTAACTAGCATTATATATATCGTGTAGATTACTATTTTTATTCAAGTTAATTATACTTTCCTTTTTATAAGTCAATATTAATTCGCCTTTATTTTCATCATTTTCTATTGCACGTACACCATCAATAACACAAAGAATACCGAACAATGTATTATCAGCCACTATTCTTATTATTTTATTGATTATCTCTTTCTCGTCTTTCGATTTTTCATTATAAAAATCAGATAGTTCAATTAATTCCCTTTGTGGCTTTCTACCTGGGGGAGATTCAAGTATTGAGATAGTGTCTTCGATAGCAGCATCTCTTACTACAAGCTTTAATATATCTACAAATAGTTGAGAATTCATTTTTTTACCTTATTTTAGTGAAGGCTTTTGAATACATTTCTTTATTCAATTTGAGCAAATCTTTTATTGCAGAAGGAGGGGCATTAGTATAGTTGCGCAAGTCCCTAATATCTTTTGTCAATAAATCTCTAGCCGATCCCGTATATGGTCCTTTCATTGTAGGAATGAGTTTGTGTTCTCCTCTAGGGAGAGCTATTGATGGAGCTGTTTTAGGATCATAACCAGTAATGACCTGCCCCGCCGGATGTTTTTGAGCCGCATGATGGATATCTAATTTATCACCCACTTTAGAACGTCTCTGTAAATCATCAAATGTACTTACTTCATATTTTTGTGTTGGACAAGCTGCTAGCCCCAGAGGATCGATCCACGACACCGGATTATGCACGTACGCATACAGGTTCAGGCCCCCTGCCAGCCCAATCGGATCGGGACTGAGATAACACGCGGCTTCCGGTGAGTAAAAGCGGTACCGATTGTAACAAAGCCCCGACTCTTCATCCCATAACTGCCCGGCAAATCTTAGGCCCGGATCGAGCTGGGGGTTCTCTGCCTGTCCGCCCAGCCGCAGCCCGTACAGGGACTGCTTCGGCCGCCGCCAGACCCGTTTCCCTGCCGGGTCGAACAGCGCCAGCGGCTCGCCGGTCGGGGCGCTGACCGCATACTGGGTTTGCACCGCTCCGGCCATCAGTTCCACCCGGTTGTCCAGATTGAGCGTAAACTGTTGCGTCTGCTGCGCTATCAGCTCCCAGCCGTCAAACACCAGATGGCGTATCATTTTCAGCCGGCCGTGCTGATACTCGCGGATTTCCGCCGGCACATCGCCGTCCCATAAATACGTGGTCAGCTTACCGGTCTGGATACACCGCTTTTCCGTCCGCCGTCCGAAGGCATCATAGCGATATTCCCACCGGATGTCATCCGGCGTGACAAGCCCCGTCAGCTGGTTCTGGCTGTTCCACCGGTATGTCGTCAGCGCCGGCCGGTAACCTTCGGCTAAAAACTGTTTCTCCCGCACACGTCCGGCCCGGTCGTAGACAAACCGGTGCGAGCCCACCCAGTTCAGGCGGTGGCCCTCCTGATAGAGGGTTTCCCCCATAATCTCCTGCGCCCCGTCAAACCGCCTCGACGGGTAACCGGCGGCGTCATACTGATAATGCTCCCGCAGTGTCCGACCTTCCCCCACCGACATCACCTGGCCGTTGCCGTTGAGAAGATAGTCCAGCTGCTGCCCGTCATCACTGGCTGCCGTCAGGTTCAGCGTCGCATCATATTCATACCGGCGCGCCACCCCCGCATAAGCGGGCCCGGTAATTTCTTCCAGTTCAGCCGGCCGGAAGAAATGCGGGTTGCGGCCCGCCCGCTGCGCGGTCAGTTGCCCCATCAGGTTATACTGCTGACGCAGAATAAATCCCCCTTCCACATAACGTCCCGTATCCCTGCCGGCGTCATCCCGCTCTATGGTCAGGGGCGTCTGATTGTCCAGCGTCAGCCTGATTAATTCGCCCACCCGGTTAACTTCCAGCCGGCTCTGCCAGTGGCTGAGGCGGGTCTGCCCGCTAAACCGGGCGGGGCCGGTCGGCTGTGCCGTTTCTCCGGTGAACAACTGCCGCTCTGCGGCGCGGTTATCCGGGTAGTGACGCTGAATTTCACCGTGCGGCTGGATTTCCCGCACTATCCGGTCCTGGTCGTCGTATTCAAAATGCAGGGCGCTGTCCGGCGATTCCACCGTTAACAGTCGTCCCAGGATATCGTAGTGGTAACGGGTCTCTCCTTCCGGGGTGTGCAGGGCTGTCAGCCGGCGGGCCGCGTCATAGTCATAGCGGGTGAGGTTCTCTTCTCCATCCCGTTTCTCAATGCAGTTCCCCGACAGGTCATAACGGTAGTGCCACTGCGTGCCGGCATAATCCTGCTCGGCGATAACCCGGCCATCCGCATCCAGTGTGTAGCTGTAGGTTTCCCCCTGCGGGTTAATCACCTGCGTCAGTTGCAGCGTGTCCGCGTCGTAACGATACTGCCAGCGATGTCCCTCGCCATCCCGCCGGGCGACCGGCAGGTCAAACGGGCCATACTCCACCTGCCATTTCACGCCGCGGGCATCGGTCCAGCAGGTTAAGTTCCCGTGGCGGTCGTGGGTGAAGTGCTCCGGATGGTTATCCGGCCGGTCGCTGACCGCAACCCGGTGATGGCGGTCGTAACGCCAGCGCCACAGCGCTCCCGCTGCCGTCAGGCTTCGTAACCGGTCCTGACTGTCATAACCCAGCCTGACAGTCCGGTTTTCCTCATCCAGCACTCTCACCAGCCGCTGATGCTTATCATATTCCTGTGTGCGGCAGTTGCCGTCGGTGTCGGTTTCTGACGTTACCAGCCCGAAAGCATTGCGGGTGAGCGTGGTTTTCCGGCCGTCCGGCGCAATAAATCCGGCGGGCTGGCCCTGCTCATCATATAAAGGCAGCCAGGTACGTTGCAGCGGGTCGGTCATGCCGGTCAGTTGCAGGCTGTCAGCATCATAGCTGTATTGCCACACGGCGCCGGTGGCGTCGGTCAGTGAGGTCACCCGGCCGGTATCGGCCAGCCAGGTCAGCGTCAGGGTTTCCCCCATAGGTAATATCTGTCTGACCAGATTGCCCCGGCGATCATATTCATAGCGGGTCGCACTGCCGCGCGGGGTGTGGATTTCTGTTATTAACTGCTGGTCGTTGTAATGCCAGGTGGTGGTATGCCCCTGCGGGGTGGTGGAACGGGTTATGCCGGGCGCATAGTCCAGGCGGACCGGATAGAAGCCGCCGGCACCGATGCTGTCAGTACAGCGTCCTTCACTGTCGTAGCGGTAATCCACCCAGGTCTGGTCGCCGTCAGACCAGCGGCTTATCAGGCCCTGTGCGTTATATTCATAGTACAGGTGGAAATTCTGGGCGCTGTCTGCTTCTGCCAGCCGGCCATCATCATGGTAGTGATAACGGGCCATCACTGCCTGTAACCCTTCATCGGCGCGGAGAATCTCTGTCAGTTGTCCGCGCCGGTTGTAACGCAGCATCAATACCGGTCCGTCACTGTGGATAACCTGCGTCAGCTGACCGCCCTCGTTATAGATAAAGCGCAGCCGGTTGTCATACACATCCCGGTGTTCCGTCAGCAGCCAGCGCCGGGACGCCTCTTCTGAGGCGGATGACGGATGGGGCCGGGCAAAGTATTTGCTGACCGGTGAGTCACGGTGGCGGAGGATGTAACCCTGCTCGCCCCGGCTCAGGGTAAAGTCCGGGTGGTCCGGGTTGGTGCTGTGTGTATAGGCAGGGGGTAAGGCAAAGTAAAGCGATGCTCCTTCGGTGGTGCGGATTTCTACCCGGTCACCGGTCGTCAGGGCGCATTCGGAGAAGCTGTCCGTCCAGCCCGGCCCCAGTAAGCCCTGTTCCCCCGGCGCCCAGCTGCGCAAAAACACCAGCGGCAGGGTCTGACCGAGAGCGATATCGGTCCGCTGGTCAAACAGCTGGCCGGTGGTGACGTCAATCGGGTCGCCGGTAAAGAATTTTTTAGTCGCTTCCCGGTAACGTTTTGCCCCCCGGGTTTCTCTGAAAGCGGTTTTGGCACAGCAGAGAGTTTTACCCGATAGTATCTTTCCGGCATGCCGGACACCGGCAATGGCCCCGCTGACCACCTTTGCGCCGGCCTGTCTGGTAAACAGTTTACCGAGCCCTTTAATCGCCCCCCGGGAGGGCGGCACCAGAAATTCAACGGCTATCAGCACCGCCCGCTCCCAGGCCGAGAACTCTTCGGCGACCTCCAGGTAAGTGCCCTGGCCGGAGCCGATAAACACCGTTTTAGCCCCGGATTTAATGGTGGCGCCACACACCAGTTTGTCATCCACCCGGGCTGCGGGAGAACCGTTAATAAACACGGTTTCACTGCCCTGGGCAATCAGGGGCGGCGCAGGGTGTTTGCTACAGGCAGCGATATCGGCCGTGGCTCTGGCGGCGGGTTTGCCTTCGATAAAGACGTTAGGGGAGCCACTGGCCAGTGCGCCGCTCGGCGGGCCGACGCTGTTCACCATTTTTGTGACCGCCGAGCTGGCGGCACTGATGACGTCACCCAGTGCAAATGTTGCGGTTGCCCCCAGAGCAATGACGGCGACGGTGGCCAGTCCCCCGGTGAGGACCGTCAGCCCCACCAGTGCCGATGCCGCAGCAAATACGGCAGCCCCTATCAGGGCGCCGGCAATCGCCCCGGCCAGTGCGCCCAGAAAGCTGGCATGTTTTATCGGGTCGCCTTCGCGGGCAGCGGCCGGACCGGGGCTGCCTTGTGGCGGGGAAACGCGCACGGCATGTTGTGCGCCAACCCGTGCTATCCGGGTGACGATTTCATCACCAAATGACATGGTGTTCCTCCTGTCAGGTCATCAGGCCGCCTGAAAACTGTTGATAACCGCCAGCAATGTATCACGCTGACGTTCTTCAAAAGGCGCGGGGGAGGTCAGGTTGAAGGTCAGCAGCAGCGTGCCCCGGATTTGCAGCACCACGGTCTGGTACATGTCGCCTTCCGGGCTTTTCCACTGGTAATCCAGACGGCGGGCAGGTTGCTGGCTCAGGGTGATTTCGCTGCGCTGATGCTCCTGGTAACCGGGCAGATGAGTGCAGAACTGTTCCAGGGTCTGTTCATAGTAAGCGTTGTTATCCATGCCGGCAGGAACCGGTGTGCGGCTGACCACCAGATTAATGCCGCTGTCGTCCGGCAGCACGAATACGTTCATGGATTCATCCCGCCAGTTGCCTGGGATAGCCAGTGTGCCTTCATTCATCTGATATGTTGTGTTTTCCATGTTTTTTCCGTTGTTGATTGAAATAAGTTGATAGTCAGTCCCGGTCAGTTCACATTGACCTGTTTGCCATTGATAGTGATATTGGCGCCCTGAATGCTGATATTGCCGGCATTGTCGATGGTGATGCTGCCCCCGGCAGTCGCAATTTCGATACCCCCCGCCTGAGAATGTATCTGAATGTTATTTTTTACGTTCAGCAGGCTGTCTTTTTCGACGGTGATTTGACGCAGGCCGGTGATGGCACTGACTTCGTTGCCTGTCACTTCTTTATGGCGGTCATTTCTGACCGACAGCACCTGATTATGGCCGATGCTTTCGGTGTGGTCGTTCATGACCCGGGTTTCGCGGTTATTAAGCACCACGATGTTCATGTCCCGCTGCGCGTGCAAAGCCAGCTCTTCACTGCCTTTGGCATCCTCGAAGCGCAGTTCGTTGTAGCCTTCCCCTTTATGGGTTTTGGAACGCAGGGCCATCTGGGTTTTGCTGCCCGGCAGGGCCCCCGGCGGAATATTGCTGGCATGATAGGTGCGGCCGGTGACTATCGGCTGGTCCGGGTCGCCGTTAAGAAAGTCCACCACCACTTCCTGCCCAATCCGCGGGATAGCCAGCATGCCCCACCCCTGGCCGGCCCAGGGCTGGGTCACCCGTATCCAGCAGGAGCTGTTGTCGTTACTCCGGCCGTAGCGGTCCCACAGGAATTGCAGGCGGATACGGCCGTACTGGTCGCAGTAGATTTCTTCCCCGGCCGGGCCGGCCACTTTCGCTATCTGCGGCCCCTCCATCACCGGTTTGGCTAACGGGGCCGGGCGCCAGTGCTGGTTATAGGGAATGAAGGTGAAGCGGTTGCTCATGACCGTGCCGCTCTCGCCGGCGGCCTGTTCCAGCGCCTGCGGCTGGCTGCCCTGATGGGCGACGCTGACCAGTTGCCAGAGCCGGTTCAGGTCATCCCGGGGATGGCTGACCAGGGTGAACAGCACTCCGGGCTGCAGGGTGGCGGCATTACTTTCGCCGTCACCGGTCAGGGCATTATTGCGCAGGGCTTCCAGCCGGTAGCGGGTGAAATCGGCGCCGTGCTGTTCATCTTTGAAGCCGCCGGGAAAATCGAAGTGTTCATAGCCGGTATGCTGGAGGTCCTGTTCCCGCATCTGATGACGGAACTCCGCCGCCCAGGCCGGGTTTTTGAAGGTGTAATCTTTGAGTTCCACTACCGCCGGCCGCACCTGAGCCTGGCGGGTCAGCCGGGTAATGCACAGCTGCTGAGCCTGCCCGGCGTCGCCGGGGTGATAGGGCAGCGCCGGGCCTTTAACCACGGAGCCGGCATCGTCGGCAAACACCAGGGTGTTTTTGTTCCCGCTGAATTCGAAGAAATAAAAGAGGCCCTCTTCGGCGGCCAGCCGTTGCAGAAAGTCAAAATCGGTTTCGCGGTACTGGACGCAGAACTCCCGTTCCGGGTGCGGGTTGCGCAGGCTGAATACCACATCCCGGACGCCGTTTTCTTTGAGCAGGGTGGTGATAATGGTCTGGATATCCTGCTGCTGAAAAATGCGGGAATTCTGGCGCAGGGTGGTGCGCCACATATCGGGCCGGACCGTCATCTTATAGCCGGTCTGATGTTTGCCGGTAGTACCCTGTTCAAAGTGGGCGACCATGCCGGTAACAGTGCGCTCGGTTTTCCCTTCGCGCAGGATGGAGAGGGTGGCGCTTTTGTCGAGCACCGCCGCAAAATCGATGGCCGGGTCGGCACTGGCTAAACTAACCTCCAGGGTGAACGGGGTGGAGAACGCTTCGTTCAGGGTGAAGGCGGCCACCACAAAGGTGCGCGGCGGCAGTCCGCCGGCGGTGAGGGTGAACTGTAAGCCGCCGGCGCTTTGGGGACGGAGGCGGCCGGCGATTTGCTGTGCGAGGTTGCCGGCCGGGCCGGCGGTTTTTTTCTGGAATGACATATTAAGGGTTCCTTGGCTGTATTGACGGGCGGGGGTGTTCAGGGGCCGCGGTCAGGCCGGCGGCGTTCTGCAACGCGTAGTACCGGCTGAGCAGGGCGTTAAAACGGTCGTCGGTCTTTTTTATCAGCGCCGGTGAGACGGCCTGCCCCTGTTCGACGGTGTCGGCAAGCTGGCGCAGCAGCTCTTCCAGCGGAACGTCACGGTTGTGGCTGTGCTGAATCTGATAAATCGCGGTTTTCAGGTAAGAGAGGGTGAAACTGCCCCGGTTGCGCTCCTGTTCCAGGATTTTGTCCGCCAGCAGCTGGAGCTGATGCCGGGTCTGGCGCCAGCGGCCGGGAGCCGGCGCATTCTCCAGCCGGATAGCCTGTAGCTGCTGCCAGCGGCCGGTCTCACGCTGCTGCTGGCTGTCCTGCGGCCAGGTTTTTTGTGCCGTGGCGGTCAGCTGCTCAGCCTGTTGCAGGACGACCAGCGGGGAGGTGTCGGCTAACCGGGTTAACTGCTGCGCATAGGTTTGCCGGTCGGGATGATATAACCAGGCCAGTCTTGCTCCGTCCGGCGTGTCAGTCAGGGCAGTTAACTGCTGTTGCAGGGGCCGGTAAAGGCCCAGCCAGGTCCCGGTCAGGACAAATCCCCCCAGTAATACGCCGAGTCCGAACCCCTGTAAGGCGCTCATCGGTCGCGGCGGAGGAGCAGGGAAACGGACCTGGACTTTGGGCTGACGGCGGTCGTCACTCACGTCATCGTCCGTTTCCGGCGCCGCCGGCTCGGTGCTGGCGAGATAAACCAGCGGCGGCATCTGTACGGGTTTAGCGGCCTGTTTAGGCAGGAGTCGGGCCTGTTCCAGTTTTTTGGCGGTGTTCTGGAAAAACCACAGCAGGTTTTCGACCTTCGGCAGGCGTTTCAGGTCGGACTGCTGGAGCCGGTCGACGATGAGCTGTAAGGCCCGCTCGGCCCGGTAAATCATCCGCAGGTCGCGGGGAGTGTAATCGTGCTGGCGTAAGGCGTTGCCGCTGCGGGTGTTAAACCAGTCCAGCATCTCGGCGCGGACCGCCGGCTGCGGGGGCCACAGTGCATCCCACTGGCTGACCATCACCCCGGCCAGCAGTTCACAGCCTTCCGTAAACCCCGCCAGGCCGCTGAGCTGCATCCGGGCCAGGGTGTAGTAAATCGCGCTCTGCAAATCGACGCCGTGGGTGCGAAACAGCGTCAGGGCCAGTGATTCAATCAGCGGCCAGTTCACGGCCGGCTGAGACGGGTGGTTGATTTTGTTGATTTCTTCGCGGATGGCCGTAAACGCCGGCAGATTCATCGGGTTACCGCCGGCACGGATAATCAGGTTTTCAGGGTGTTCACTCATGGCCGTTCATCCTTTCACCTGTCTCCGCCGGCGCGGAGAACAGGGTTTGTGTTTATTTTGCAGTTAATAGAGCGTGTCAGGCAGTCTGAACTGACTGAACAGGCCGCCGGCAAACGGGTTGTCGGACTCATCCACGTAGATACGGTAGGTCATGTCGCCCCCGTCCACCGTGAACCGCACATCAAACGAGTCCTGACGCACGCTGGTCAGTTTGCCGCTGTTAATCAGGCGCAGCTGGGCCCACGGGCCGGTGAAGCTGATGGCGCGCGGGGATTTGCCGCGGGCATCCGGTATCAGCGTGAGCTGGCTTTCCACTCCGGCCCGCATCGAGTTGGGCCAGATGAGGCGCGCAATGTTGCTGCGCCCGTGGGCATAATCGAGCAGCTGGCCGTCGAGATTGAGCAGGCTGCGACGTTTATTGCCGGTCAGGCTGAGGGGTTCAATGGCATACTGGACCCCCAGACCGTTTTGCGGCGAGAAGAAGGTGTCGCGGATACGGTCGGCCCGTTTCAGCTGTGCCAGCACATCCTGACGGATAAGCTGCTGGCCGTCCGCGCTGTGGGTCAGGTTGTTTTCCACAAACGGTTTCAGGTTCTGCTGATAGAAGGCATCCAGCGTGCCGCCGGGCCGGAAGAAGCGCTCGAACTCACTGAGCGGCACATCCTCAGTCGCGTCCGGGTTGAACGGATAGCGGCCGGCCAGGTAGGTCTGGTACTGTCTGACCACGGTGTCGTGCCATTCGATTTCCAGCGAACTTATCGCTTCCCGCATCACCACCCGCCAGGCCTGTTCGGCCAGTTCGCCGACCCAGCGGTTGAGCGGCGCCGGCAGGTTTTTCGCCAGCTGCCGGACTTCGAAAATCGGGTCGCCGTTATGCTGTTCCAGCCGCTGCTGAACGGCGCTCAGGGCGGCTTTACCCGGGACCGGGGCGTTCTGAATCGCCAGCAGGTAACGGTGCAGTTCCACCAGTTTCTGGTAAACCCCCTGCAGGGTGCTGTTTTTGTCCCCGTACTCCATCAGCACCGCGGTTTCCGGCGCGAATTCCCGGTTAATACGCACCCGCAGGCGGTAATCCGGGGTATCACGTAACGGCTGCTGTGCTTTGGCCGGCAGCGTCTCGTCAATCACCGGCAGGCGGGTGTTGTCGCTGAGGATTTGCAGGGCGCGGCTGATGGGCTGCTCGCCGCTGATGACCTGTTCAATGGCGCTGATGGCCTGCGGGATATCGGTAAAATCACGAATGTCCAGGTTGTTCATCGCCGCGCGCCAGGTGGCGGTGTAGTCCCCCAGGTACTGCTCGGTGATTTGTCGCTGGATTTCTTTGCGGTCGGTGTCGCTGTACTGCACGTTATGCGACAGGTTCAGGACCCAGCTGTCCATGACGGTGAGGTCGATCAGCTGGTCGTCCTGTTTGACGAAGTAGTTGTTCAGGCCGTTTATCGTCAGGAACTGCGGGATAATCAGTTGCCTGTCATTATTGGCAATAAAGAGGCTGTCAAAGCCCGGGCCAATCTGGTCGCGCAGGTTGAGGGGCGGCGGCAGTGAATCCCGGGCTTTAATGCGCAGGTTCTGATAGACCCGCTGATAAATAGAGAGCTGACTCAGCTCTTTCTCGGCATTCATGATCGGCAGTTGGTAAGGCGCAAAGCGGCTGATCGCGGCCTGATCGCCCGCCTCCCGCGCGGCCCGCCAGTCGGTGTGATCCAGGGCATAGTCCAGGTGGGTCAGTAACTGATCCTGTAACGGCCGCCGGCCATTAAAGGCCTGACTCCAGCGCGCCCGCATATAGTTTTCTACCAGCGATTTATTGCGGCCGCTGCCGTCTTCCAGCATCCGCATGATGCGCAGGACGGCCAGTTTTTCTTCGCTGCCTTTAGGCGCGCGGTTCAGGTCATCCAGCAGGCCGTTCATTAAGGCGGGCAGGAAGCGCTGAGACAGCAGTTGCAGGTAGGTGTTTTCCACATACGGGCCGACCTCCGCGCCCTGATAAAGTCCCATATCCGCCAGCAGCCCTTTGTGATGGTAATCCCCGTAGGCCAGCGTGGCCTCACGGAGAGGATTGAGCAGCGGCAGCTGTAAATTGCCGTGACGGTCTTCGCCTTTGGGGGGCGGCACCGACAGGAAGGTTCTGGCCTGCGCCAGCACCTCGTCACCGGCCCGGTAATTCTTCTGATAGTAATAGTGCCAGCCGGTCCACAGGGCCAGCACCACCACGGCACCCGCGGTGGAGAAGGTCAGCAGTTTGTGGCGGTGGCGGCTTAGCCACAGGCGGTTTTCCGCCGCCAGATTCGGCTCGGCCAGCAGGACCTCTTCAAACAGCGCGCGGGTGAAGTAGGGCACGGTGTCCGCCACCGGCCAGGTGGGAAAAGCCTGCGGCCCGAGGTGATACTGCGCCGCGGCAGACTGGGTAAACAGGTCATCCATCTGGCCGATTTGTTGAGACGAGGTGAGATAAACCCCGCGCAGGCCGGGCTGTGCCGGACCGCCGTTGTAGAGGATCCCCTCCAGCAGCGGCGCCAGAGCGCTGTGCAGCCCCTGTATCTGGCGGGTGAAGCTGAACAGCGGGCTGCGCTGACTGCCGTCCACCTTATTGAGCATCATGTCCGGCAGGGCCGCGTTGAGCTGCTGCATCCACTGGCGCCAGAACTGTGCCAGCTCAGCGCGCCAGCTTTGCTCATCCTGCGCATTCAGACTAAAAGTGACGCCCAGGATCTGGTCGCGCTGCGATCGGTCCAGTGACTGAAAAGCGGCGCTGAAACCGTGCAGCCGGTCGAGTTTGGTCAGCACCAGATAGCAGGGCAGGTGGTTATGCAGGGTTAAGCGCAGATCCTGCAGGCGCAGGTGAAGCGCGGCAATAACCCGTTCCCGCTGCGCTTTGTTGTCGGTCAGTAAGCGGTGAATATCCACGGTCAGAATAATGCCGTTAAGGGGCTGGCGCTGGCGGTTTTCGGTTAACCAGGCGAGCAGGGCCTGCCACAGGCGGGTGGGCAGCTGAGGTTTGCCGGCGTCCGGCGGCGATAGCTGGTCGATAAGGAAGCCGTCCGGGTCAATGATGACCGCTTTTTCCCCCAGCCAGCAGCGCAGATGCAGGGGCAGCGCTTCTTCCCCGGTCAGGGTGTCCGGCGCGGCAATGTCAGTCAGCCGGCAGCCTTCCTGGATCAGAGCGGTTTTGCCGCTGCCGGTGTTGCCCATCACCAGGTACCAGGGGCGCTGGTAGAGATAATCCCAGGTGCCGAGATGGCGTTGCAGCCGGGCTTTCCAGTGATGGAGATAACTGTCCTGACGGGTGATATCGGCCTGTACCGGATCGACGGTGTTCAGTTCCACCTCCAGCTTAAGTTTTTCAAGCTGGCGCAGGCGGCGCCAGATTTTTATCCCGACAAAACTCAGGGCCAGCAGGAGGAGGATGACCGTCGCCAGCCAGCGGGCAGAAAGCGTTTCCAGCGGGCGGGTCTGTTTAAACTGCCAGCCGGGTCCCCACCACCACAGCCAGATAAGGGCAAGACAGGGCAGGAGGGCCAGTATCAGCGAGGCGGCGGCTTTCAGTGGCGGCAGACGCGGCATCGCCGGTTTTTTGATATTTTTCAGCAGTAAAGAAAGCCAGTTCATGGGTTAACGCTCCTGTTTGCAGTCGTCTCCTTTGCGGGGGAGGTGATTGAGGCTTTTTCTGCCAGTGCCGCCAGCAGGCCGGGTTCCCAGTCGGTGAGTGACAGGTGTTGTCCTGCCTGGCGCAGCTGGCGGTAATGTTGTTGCGCCAGCGCGCTCATCCCCGCCTGCTCCAGTAACTGTGCCGTCAGTAACTGACCGTAGAACTGATCCCGGGGTTCGGTCAGGTGTTGCTGATATTGCTCTGCGGCGTTGAGGGCGGCTTCCAGGCCGTGTTGCTGGAAACAGTGCCAGATAGCGTCCTGTTCCTGCGTGGCACTGTGGCTGACGGTGGTGGTTGCCGGAGGATGCAGCCAGTTCAGGGTGGCCTCTGAGATAAAGGGGCTCATATCAGAGAAAGAGAGGCGCTGTAAAACCGGCAGACGGTCGAGAAAGGCCCGGAGTTCATCACGGATAGCGTCAGCGACAGGGCGGTAACCCAGTTTTTCGGCAGCCTGCGCCGCGATAGCGTGCCCGTCAAGCCAGTAAGGGGCCAGTGTCAGACTCTGTTCTATCTGTTGCAGCAGGGATTTGTCCGCCGCCGGGAGTTTCGTCAGATAATCTGCGGTGCGGTCTGCCGATGTCGGTGCCAGCGGTGTTTTGCCTGCGCCATTCGCCATCGGTGCCGTGGTCAGCGTGTGCCAGATCGCATAACGACGCAGACGGTAACCCACAGGGGAATCTGGCTGGCGTTCGCATAGCAGGTCGGCCACGGTCAGGAGCGTCTGTTTCCAGGCTTTTTCACCGGAACTGTCTATGGTGACATCCGGTATGGGTATGGATGCCAGTGTTGAAGTGTTTGCAGATTGTGCAGTCGTTTCTGTCGATTCAACAGGCGCGGCTACCGGTTTTGGCTCAGGTTTACGGGCATAACGGGGACGCAACTGGTCAATCTCTTTAGCCAGTGCCGGTTCATCGGTATGCCAGCATTGTGCCAGATGAGCTAGTGCGCCCTGTGCCTCTTCGCGCTGAGTTTCATCAGCCTGTTCGCAGAAGCCGGGTTGCGCAGAGTCAAAACGTTTAATCACCTGTTGTGCCAGGCGGCGCTTGAGCAGCGGTTTTTGGGGCCAGGCTGTCTGCCAGTAATGCTGGATGTAATCGGCTAACAGCTCCATTGCCAGGATGAGTTCAGCGGGATTACTGCCGTGTTGCAGTGTCCGCAGTAAATGAACCATCAGCCTGAAATCTTTGCTTTTTTCGCTGAACAGTTGCAGCGCCTGACGCTGGATCTCTTCAATATTGATGCTGGAATGGGCCAGTGATCCTAGCTTAACCATCTCTCCATCGATATATTCCCAGGCGGGTTCGTTTTCATCCAGCTCTCGGCTGATAAGTTCATCCGACAGGGGTGTCAGCAGGAGGCCCTGCCAGTCAAATTGTTTCCTGATATCCATTGGGATCACCAGCGACAGGCGGAGCGTAAAGGTTTCACCGCCTGTTCCAGTTGAGAAATGTTGAATGTCATTCGGTTTCCGTTGCCGGTTTTGATGGTCAGGGTTTTTCCTGTCATCAGTCGTTTTAGTTCTTCAATGCCCGGTAATCCACGGCTGGATTCCAGCAGGTAGCCGTTTTCACGCAAGAACCAGTCAGCACTGAATTGGGTGATTTCTGTCGAAATCATTACAGTGCCACTATCTTGTGGTTTAGCCAGGGCAATTTGTATTCGGGTAATGCTATCGATACAACTCAGCATCAGTACTGGCCGTGGTGGTGGAACACCAATTGCGGGTGTGGTCAGTATGACGCGAGTCGGTATGCTTTCAGATTGGGTGGTGATAAAACCGGTTGAATGGTCAGTTCGTTTCATCTCCTGTTCCATTGCCTGTCGCCAGACAGGGCCAGTTTTTTCTAACGGGATAACGGCAATATTATCGACTTTATCCAATAGACGGTCGTAGCAATCGAGTCTGACCAACGGTGACGGTTCTGCCCGGCATTGCAGCAAAGCGGGTAGTGAAGGTGCTGTTGTGGTTTCCTGATCTGGCTGAATATCGGGTTTGCCTGTCAGAGAGGCGATTAGTGAACTGACCAGTAACAGAAAACTCATAATTTACACCTGTATTTCGCCAGTTTGTAAGTCAGTGTACGTGGTGCAATACCTAAGCTTGCGGCAATCTGTTTGGTGTTATTGCCGTAAATATGTTGGCGTTGTATCAGTACTGCACATTCGAACTCTTCGAGTGCCTGAGATAAGTCATCGATTTTGCTGTAATCGTGAGAGACGCTAGCTGATGTTTTGTTTTCTGCTGTAGTACTTAACGAAGCCAGCAATTCATCAAGCTGTTTTTCTTTCTGGCGCTGTGTCTGAAAAACTTGGCGGATCTGGCGTAATTGTTCACGCAGTTGTTCTAGTTCCTGCAATTTTTTCAATCGGTGTTGCATGACGTGGCAGTAGATGTAAAACATGTTGCTATCGTCAGCAAAACGACGGACATCTTTGGCGAAAACAGCAATCACGCCACACGCTTGCCCGTTGCAATTAAACAACGGGATAGCATGTAGGCCGCAGCGATTAGGGAGTTCTTCGACGAAGATGCGAAAGTTTCGATTGTCTATTCGTACTCCTTGATTGAGTGATTCCCAAGTCGTAGGGATACCTTTGTACAGGATTTGTACCAGTGGATGGTTGATATCACCGATATTGACATCCAGTTGCAGAGCGCTTATCTGGTTTGGTGCCGGCAGCCGGTAGCATTCCAGACGGTTTTCATTCACGTTAAGCAGAGAGACCAGCAAGGCATCAAAACGCTGGCGTTGGTGATTCACCTGAAGAAAGTGATGAACCAGTTGCTCGATAGAGTCATTTTCCAATAACGCTAATGCGCTTCTCAGCCGTTGTTTCATGGTATCTCCTCAACCACCGCGTTGAATTGATGGTTGTTAACAGTTAGCTGGATAGTGCTGATCTGCTTTCCGGCAGCCATTTTTTGCAACAACAGCAGAGATAATGGTGGCAACAAAGCGCCATCAATGATCGATTCCAGCATGCGTGCGCCATTTTCAGCACGGGTTGCCCGTTGCAGTATCTCTTCAACTACGTCATCACTAAGGGTGACTTCGGCATTGAAGCGTTGACGCAACAGGCTATCGAGGCGTGCCAGTTTGCCCTGAATAATGGTTTTCAGGGTGTCTTGTCCCAATGGTAGATAAGGAACCACTTCCATTCGCGCCAGTAATGCGGGTTTGAAGAACGTCGCCAGTTCAGGATAAAGCAGGTCATTCATCTCTTCCGGTTTATCGGCATTATCGACGATAGTTTGATAGCCCAAGTTGGAAGTTAAAAAGAAGACCACATTTTTACAGTCAATCACTCGGCCTTCCCCATCGGCCAACTCACCTTTGTCAAAAGCTTGGTAGAACAGGTTCAGTACATCAGGATGGGCTTTTTCCACTTCATCAAGTAGGACGACGGAATAAGGTTTCTGGCGAATAGCTTCGGTGAGTACACCACCTTCCCCATATCCAACATAGCCCGGAGGTGAACCAATCAGGCGGGAAACGGTGTGTTTTTCCTGAAATTCCGACATATTGATAGTGGTCAGATATTGACGTCCACCAAACATCAATTCTGCAATCTGTAAAACGGTTTCGGTTTTACCGACACCACTTGGTCCTACCAGCAAGAAGGCGCCCAGTGGACGGCCGGGGCGGCGCAGGTCGGCCCTGGCAGTCAACAAATGTTGATGCAGGCATTTAATAGCGAGATCTTGTCCTTTGATGCTTTGTCCCAAATGAGTTGGTAGTTCAGTCACTACGGAGAGTTCACTTTGTGACAGGCGATTAAGTGGTACGCCAGTCCATTCAGCGATGACCGTCGCAATCTGGTTCTTATCCACATGAGGAGAAACGAGCGTTTGTTGTTGCTGTAATTGTTCCAACTGTTCATTGAGTTCAGCCAATTGTGCAATCAACTCTTCAGTTGTTATCTCGGCGGCGGCTTCGCTCTCTTTTGCCTCATCGGTTAATAGCTGACGGCGTAGTTCAATAATTTGCTGAACCAATTGCTGCTGTTGTTGCCAACTGGCTTCCAGTTCAGCCAATTTCTCTGTGGTTTCCTGCTGTTGTTGCTGTAATTCATCCAGCCTATCAATATGCTGGTTTAGCCCCAGGCGCTGTTCCCTTGTCAGCACGTCTGATTCCATCTGCTGCTGATGTAGTTGGTTTTTCAGGGCGGAAATTTGGCGCGGAGGTGCAGTCAGGTTGATGGCAACGCGAGCGCAAGCGGTATCCAGTACATCGATAGCTTTGTCCGGTAATTGACGCCCGGAGAGGTAACGGTCACTTAATACCGCAGAGGCTTTTAGTGCTCCATCATCGATTAATACGCCATGAGATTGTTCGTAAATTGCCCGCAGGCCACGCATAATAATGATGGCTTCTTCTGCGGTCGGTTCGGCCACTTTAACCAGTTGAAAACGGCGGGATAGGGCAGCATCTTTTTCGAAATATTTTTTGTATTCGCCCCACGTGGTTGCAGCAATTGTTTTCAATTCACCCCGTGCCAGAGCGGGTTTCAGCAGGTTGGAGATATCCAGTCCGCCTTGTTGATTACCGGCACCAATCAGGGTATGAGCTTCATCGATGAACAGAATAATCGGTACGGATGACTGATTTATTTCATTCATGATACCTTTGAAACGTTTTTCAAATTCACCTTTTATCGCCGCACCCGCTTGTAATGCTCCCAGATCCAGCGTCATCAATTCACTGTTACGCAGTTTTTCCGGTACTCGGTTATCGATAATGCGCAGAGCCAACCCTTCAATGAGAGCACTTTTACCGACGCCCGCTTCACCCACCACAATCGGGTTATTTTTACGGCGACGGCAGAGAATGTCGATCATTAGGTCGATTTCTCTGTCACGGCATAGAACAGGATCGAGTTTTCCCTGACGAGCTTGTTCCGTCATATTTTGAGTAAAACGGGCGAGCAGGTTGTCACTGCTGGTGGTAGCTTTGCCTTGCCCGTTTTTGTCGTTTTCCACAACCGGTTGTTCGGCGGAACCCGCGGTCCATTGGGTAAAATTCTGGCGTAACAATTCGCGGTTTATGCCCGATAAAAGACGTGCGGATTGTGGTGTCAGGTAGCGTAATGGGCTGAACAGCAAGGTCATCAGCATGACACCACTGCGCAATTCCTGATGCTGCATCTCAGTTGATGCTAACAGCCAGCTATCCTGTAACCATTCCACCAGCATTGGAGAGAAGCTAGGATAGGCCTGAACCATTGCTTGATGGTGAGGGATCATCTGATCAAGTTGCTCTTTCAGTAAATCGCTGTCTACTTCTGCTTGATTGAAGATCGCCCTGACATCACTAAGAGGCGTGTTGATCATTTGCAGTAGTAGCTGAGAAACCGTGATTTCAGGTTGCTGTTGGCTGACACACTGCGCTGCTGCCGCTTCCAGAGCATGCCGAGTCATCGGATTTAAGCGATTAACTAATGTAGGTAGATCAATCTGAATCATCGGTTCTTTCCTAGCTTAATAAGTTATTTAGCTGTTGTAAGATGTTCTGGGTTTGGTTGTGCAGACGGATAGCATAGAAGCCATAAACGATAGCGAGCAGCGTAATACCGCTCCAGAACAGATGTTTAATGGTCAGGCGCTTACCCAAGCGATAGCGATCATTACGCTCATTGGCGTTACTGTGGAGAATGATGGGTGGGGCTTCGCCCCGCAGCGCGTGCAGTTGTTGGTGTAATCGACGGAATAAACGTTCAAAGTCATCACTTTTCTGCGAAGCAACTTTGTAGCGACCACGGTAACCGAGGCAGAAACAGAGATAGATAAACTCTAGCAGATGTTGATAGCGCTGAGGTTCACCCATCAAACGATCTAACAACTGAAAGACTTTTTCACCACCCCAGGTTTCGTTGTGGAATTGCACCAACAGTGATTGTTGTAACCAGCCATTCTGACTGTTCCAACCATGCCCTAGTGCGGTTTCATCAATGAAGGTACAGAGCATGTAACGGAAAGAGACAATTGCACCTGGTTCATAACCTTTGGTTTGTAGAAGTTGTTCGATTGCCTGGATATCGGTAACGACTTGTTGATAGAGCTGGTCCGGCAGCGGTTGATCACCCATGTCTTTTAAACGCATGACCATGCCAAGCAGCGGTGTGGCGGCATCGATCATCGGATTCAGGCTTTCTCCGCGTAGCGGTAACTGATACTGACGATGTAGCGTCGTATCGGTTTCCATCTGCATCAAAATGGAGTTGTCATTCATGGCTTCGGTTTTCATTAGGCACTCCCGTTCCTAACCGCCCAGAATTGCATGTCTAATCCTGGGAACTCTCCCGAAACGTGAAAGGCGATGGAGTTACCTTTTAAAATGTCTTTCCATGCGTCGCCTTGTTGGTCAAGCCGGAAATAGGTGTAACCAGCATGATAAGGCAATTGACGAGGGGCAGAGGGAAGCGCAACCAGTGCTACGGCAGGCAACTGGATGCTGACCATTTCTCGGATCCTTTCAGCCGATGTAACTTTAGTCTGTTGAGCAAACTGGCGGAGTAATTGGTCATGTGGAACCTGAGCGCGGATTGCCAGAATGAATTCCGCGTTCGTCAAGACATTGCGATCATGGATGTGCGCCACCCGGATACCATTGGCTTGAGTTTGTAGCTTAATCGGAATCGCTCGCGGAGTCAGCACAACACCCATTGCTTCGCGCATGATGAGCATGACTTCCTCGAATGTTTCAGTCAGGTTGTCGTGTTTGTAAATCGGTACATTGCCGACCTGACGGGATTCATGAGTAAATGTTCTCAGTTCACCACAGGTTTGGATCAACTGAATGAAAAAATCTTGTGGATGCAAAATGGCTTGTCCTGCGTAGTGGCTAAACCACGGCTGAACTCGGTTAACTAACTGGAGCATCATAAATTCAGCAACATCAGCGACTCCTTGCTGGCCGGGAGAACCAATCCGGTTAGCGAGTGATCTGCCTCGTTCTGTCATTGCCCTATCCACTTCATCCATATATTTTTTTAATTGAGTGGAGACCCTGATAGATGTACAGGTTGGTACGAAATCATCATTCAATATGATAGCTCCGGTAGGAAGCTTTTCTATTATCTGGCATAGCGGTAGTACGGAAAAAGCACTGAGATCTTCTGAACCTTGTTTCAGAATCGGCGTCAGTTGTGCCAGCATGACTTGGCAGATATCACCGCCATCTGTATGCAAGTCACGGATATCTTCCATGTGTTCATGATAGCGCACAGCTCCTGCATGATTGGATTCTGAATGAGAGATTTCATTGAGAATATCGTTGGCTATTGGCAGTGCCAGATAGATATCTTTACTGTTGTTCTCGTGAATATTCACAACATCAAGCGGTTGAGGAGTTGCATCCTGATGAGGAATCGAGAACACTGTGCCGTCTGGCATGATACCACTGGCCTCGATGATACCGATGCGTCCCAGAGCGAGAAGGTCTTCGTCCAGCGTCAAAGAACTGAAGCCATAACTATAACTAGTTAAGAACGTCTGGCGGCTATGAGCTAGATAGTCATTATGTTTTTGTTGTTGCTGAAAGTGTTGTGGCTTGATGAATAATCCTTCGCGCCAAATCACCCGATTCTTACCTGGCATAGTTATTGTTCCTCTTTTCTAAGTTCAACTTCGCTCGCTCTGATATGCACCAGAATGTGGTACTGCTGTCCTGTGTCTTTCACACGGATAACCTTTTTCCATTCGGATTGATTAATATCGGCATAGCGAACGATAACGCCGATGTAACGGCTATTTTTTTCCAGCGGGATGACTGGCAGTGGCTTGTACTGCCCCGGCAATAAGGTGTAATCCTGATGGTCGATATAATTTTTCCCCAGCGCTTTATCCAGCTTGTCACTCGCTAGTTGGTCATAATCAGCAGCAAGTAGACGGGAATCTTCACTGAGATAGAGCAGATGCATTTCAACCGGAGTGGCTTCCCCATTTTTATTGAGGTTAATATCAGGTTCTGCCAGCAAAGTGATCGCGACGGTGGAAGGTAAGTTCGCAGGTTGACCAACAGGAGTCGATGGGTCCCAGACTACCTGTCCGACTTTCTTCGTTGCTTGCCATGCACTGCTACAACCGCTTAACATCAGCGCTGCCAGCAATACAAACCATACGGTATAGCAACCGGACCATGAGGTATTACCGCCGGAGAGCTTCATTACTGGCTATCCTCTAAACCTTGGCGCAAAGCACGGTCATAAGCTTGTTCATAGACTTCACCGAACAGTTTTTCAAATCCCTGTTGGCGGCTGGAAGCCAGTTCGCGGTAGTAATTGGTGTACATTTCCCATGCCCAAGTTGCATCTTTTTCCTGTGTCTCATTACTGCGGCGGTACTGGGAGAAACGACTCAGTAGATGTTCCGGTGAGAAAGCATCCAGCATAGTGTTCAAGGCGGCAGTGATCGCAATCCGGTTAGCCTGATAATGTAATTGCAAGTTATGTAAACTTTCAGCGACAGCGGAAGGGGCAGAGAGATGTACTGGGCTTTTTTGATCCGCAAACATCACCTGCATAGTGGTGTTGTAATCCATGTTCAGCCGTAGCGGATTATCTTCGATAGGGCGCAATTGCTTATCGCGCAGCCCATGCTGTGTACGTTGCAGTACCAGTAGACCTTCAATGGCTGCTTTCATGGTTTTACCCATTTCTTCCAGAAAGTCATTAGCCTGTTGGCTGTTATGCAAAGGCAATTGTGTGTTCAATCCTCGCATTAGTGGTGTGATAGCAACATGTTGCTGTTCCATATCTTGAAACTGTTCATTAAAAGGCGAAGAGATACCGGGTAAATCAACAAAATCCTGATCCATAGCATTGCCTCTGTTATCTGAGAGGGAAGAGAAAAATAATGGGGTACGGTAGTGGTCTTGTTGCAAGCTTCGGTCTACCTCGTTACTCACTGGTGTTTGGTCCAGTGTAGTCAGGTTTTCGCTATCGAGAACCTTGAGCGGATCGTGACTGAAATCGTGTTTAATGGTGGGTGCCAAAGAACCATGATCGGTGAAAGCGGTATCTTGAGCAGGATCTTTTTCCATCATTGCGTCCAATGGATTGCTATAGCTGGAAACCAGTGATTCCGGTGATACTGTCATGGGATCAATGCGATCTGCATCAGAAAAACTGATATAACTTTTGATCACTAGTTTACCAATAGTAATTTCATCCGCTTGTTGCAGGCGGATGAAACCGGCACCAGCAATCAGGGGTGACTGATTCACAAATAGGGGACCCGCGATCATTTGTAAGCAAAATGCGCCATCACGCCACTGGATAGTAAATTGTGATGGATTGATATTACCCTGTTGATCTTGAACGGACCAAAGATGGCTTTCACTGCTGCCAACTGTGCCACCTTGAGTAGAGAATAGGCAGCTAGCCGCTTTGCCGCTTTCCAGTTGATCGCTGTTGATCACTCGTAATGAGAGAGTTGACTGTTGTTTTTCCATCGTCTTTATTCACTCACTGAAATCGTGATAAAGGGTTTCTTTTCCGGCTCGCCGAGAAAGCTGGTCCACCCTAGGTTATTGTTTAATTTCGTGCCAAGTACCATGCCGCCTGCTTGGTTTTCGGCCAATCCAAGACGCAGATCCCAAGCCAATTGATCACGCAGGACAAAACAGAGAAACATCACTAGTGGCAGGAAATTCTTGCCGTCCGGGAGAAATGACAAGAAATGTTCACGTGAGAGGTCATTGATACATAACGTAAATTTACTATTACAGCTTCTCACCCATGAACCGAGAAAAAAATTTCTTCCTATTACGGACTGCTCAATCTTTGGTTTCCGACCTTTTATTTTCAGCATTCCACCCAAGCGGTTTTGTTGTGACGGCTCGATAGCGACTTTTCTGAGCTGCCAACCATGTACCGTAACATCCGATAGATCAAAACAATGTGAAACCAGGCTGCACATTACTTCTGGTGATCGACCGGGGCTAGCTAACAGGCCGGCATAGGCCAGCATTTTGCTATGGTTGATCTTCAAATGAGAACGGTTCACATCACTACCAAGTCCCACCAGAGCAAACATACGTTGAGAAAAATCGTCTTGTCCGTTTTTGTCAAAACAGATGTAATAACGGTATTTCCGCCAAATCTGATGAAGGATAACGATTGAGCGGTGATTGAAAACATTAAGAAAATTAGTTAGTTGGTTTTCATCCTGAGCATCTTCCCATGCTAACGAATCAAGGTAGTAACCTGGCATAGGCGATTGGCTGCCATGTAGCCCAAGAAAAGAGACTTCCATCTGGAAACGCCCTTCCTTGGAACGTTTTACAGAGATGACATCTCTGGTTGGGAAAGCCAGGCTGGCACTGGATTTAAATCGGATTGCTTCACGGTCTGGGCGGTTAGTTTGCCCAGTTTTTTCCCACGCTACCGCCAATTGGTTGAGTAGCTCGACCAATTGATAAAAGTTATATCTTGATATATCCAGTGTTTGATTTTCTGGCGAGTTTTCACTCGTTACATCAACGCATGTTGACCTGTCTGTTCCAGCCATTGATAACATTCCTGATTATCTAAATTGATTACCTTCAACATGTGGAAGGAGTTAACACTGGCATATAAGACAAAGAAGCGTGACAGTATGTTGCAAAATAGATAGAGTTCACCTTCAGAGCTGAAAGCCTGTTGCCGGATATACAATGTTGATTCTAGTCCGCGTACTGGCAGTCCTTTAAACAGACGATCTATTGGTTTTGTTTCAATCCGCTCGATTGCATCCAGCCGTTTTTGTGATGACCGAGATGACTGCCGGTTATGCAGACTAGGAAGATCATAAGTACGTAATACCTGTTTCAGTGCGTCTTTATCCAGTAATGTCATATAATTCAGTGACATATTCGAAATAAGTGACCAGTGGAACTTACCGCTCATCAGTGGATAAAGTGGAACAGACGGACGGGTTATGTTGCGGAATGAGGCAAGTGACGGGCTTCCTTTGGAAGGGTAATCAATATCACCTACCCGTAGTTGCAGTGGCAGTTCGCGGTTGGTACAAGTTAGTCGAATCGAGACATTTTCTTCACTTAATAGAAGTTGGGATTCATCACCACGAACAAAAGAGATGTAATGTTCAAGCCCTTTGCGGAATGGGGACTCCTTGATTCTGATCCGGAAATAGCGAGTATTGAGTTCGCTTTCGTGTTCGATTTGATGATGAAAACTTTCAAATGGCACATAGGACCGTCTACCATCCAGCCCTAGTTTAGGTTTACCATCAGGCCCGACTAACCAGCTTTCTACTTTATCAATGGAGAAAATATCGTAGCGATCAGGATTACTATAACTTGCTCTTAGTGGATATTCAGACTGACTGCCATTTAGCTGAATAACTTCACCATCCATTGGAAAGAGATTGATTGCTGGGACACAATGCAGCCGAAAAGTATCCTGACGGATTTTGATTTCTGGTGGCAGTGCTTCTGAAAAATAGAGATTCAGTGTGAAATCTGTGGCTTTAAGATCTGCCGGTAACTTAGGAAAACCAGTAACATCGAAAAATAAAAAACCTTCGGAAAAACAGAAGTACTCTTGTAAAACGCGATAACCCATATAGGCATTTTTTGGGTAAGGCAATAGAGCATCTTCCCGATTAAAACCTACTGGAACGAAGTCGAAATCCGGCAATGGAATCGTGGTATCGCCTACGACAAGTTTTGCATCTTCAAGGTAATAACTGAGCCAGAAATAGAGTTGTGTACTGCTGTAATCATCGCCACTTAGATAAAAACGCAGCTTGTCAAGTTGCAGTTCCTGTAAGTTAAGTTCTTTTTTTGAGGTGAAATTCAGGCCGATGACACCTTGCTCGTTACTATTATTGACCGAAATGTCCCGGATAGACATTGGAAACAGCCAGACATCGCGACATAAGGTGAAAGTACAACGATTGCCTTGACCTGTTTTTTGAGTATTAGTATTGCTTAAATAAGTATCTTCATCCTCATCATCTTCGCTAGCATCCGCCAGTAGACGACTCTTAATTTGAGTTCCGCGTTGGATCTGCGTAGCTTGTGTGGTGGCACTATCATCAGGCGTATATTGGATAATGGTCATGCTAGGCGTTGGCCGCAGGTAATTTGGCCATAGCATATGCAACAATCCATGAGTGAGTTCAGGGAATTCATCATCAATTTTTGCCCGTAAATTACCTGCGAGAAAGGCAAATCCTTCCAATAGACGCTCAACATCCGGGTCAGAGCCTTGTTCAGACAAAAATGAGGCGAGGTGAGGATGTTCAATTGCGGCTTGTCGCCCCAATTGCCTAAGGTAATCCAACTCCTCTCTAAAATATTTTTCAAGTGACATTTTATTGAGTCCGCTCTAGGCAATAACGCCGGTTGTTATCCAGTTGAATGTTAAATTCAACAACGTCATGAATATCATCCAGGGATACCTGCGCACTGATGTGAAAACGTAACAGCAGCGGATCACTATCATCATGGATTGCACTGACAGTGACTGACGATATTCTTGGTTCATAATTTCTGATGCAATGCACTATTGCTTGCTCAATACTCTGTTTAAAGTCAGTTGCCGTGGTTGTGGCATCATTGAGATCAATGACGCCAAGATCAACCGCACTCTGACAAGCACCCGGATGAGTATTGAGAACATGATTCAGGTGCCGTTTTATGGAGTTGAGCAGTTCACGCATTCTTGATTGGCGGGAAGAACCGGAGTTCTTCCCCTGAATACGCTCGAACAAGCTGGCAGAACCTTCTCTATTCCAACTGTATAGCGTAGCCATGACTGATTACTCCTTATCCAAGCGACCTACTAATGACAACTCAAAGCTAGCTCCCATATATTTAAAATGAGGGCGAACTTGCATTGCCACTTGATACCAGCCTGGATCTCCTTCCACATCCAAAACTTGGATTTGGGCAGAACGAAGAGGGCGACGGCTACGGACATCCGTTGGTGGATTTTCCTGATCAGCAATGTACTGTTTCAGCCAGGTGTTCAGTTCACGCTCCAAATCCTGACGCTCTTTCCAGGAACCAATCTGCTCGCGCTGCAACACTTTGATGTAGTGTGCAAGACGGTTGATGATGAACATATAGGGCAGTTGAGTACCCAGTTTGTAGTTGGTTTCAGCCATTTTCCCTTCGCGAGTATTTGGGAAAACTTTTGGCTTCTGAACTGAGTTAGCAGAGAAGAATGCAGCGTTGTCACTGCCTTTACGCATTGTCAGGGTGATAAAGCCCTCTTCCGCCAATTCGAATTCACGGCGATCGGTAACTAAAACTTCTGTTGGGATCTTAGCCTGGATCTGTCCCATTGCTTCGAATAGGTGAACCGGCAGATCACTGACAGTCCCCCCGCTTTGTGGTCCGATAATGTTCGGACACCAGCGATATTTGGCGAAGCTGTCAGTCAAACAGGCTGCCAGTAGATAAGCGGTATTACCCCACAGGAAATGCTCATGATCTTTGCTGACATCTTCCTGATAGTTAAAGTTTTTGATTGGGTTTTCAATCGTTGAATAAGGTAGACGCAACAGGAAGCGCGGTGCAGTCAGACCAAGGTAACGTGCATCCTCCGATTCGCGCAGCGAACGCCATTTAGTGTGTGCCGGGCCTTCGAAGACAGATTTCAGATCTTTAATCGCTGGCAACTCGGTGAAGCTGCTGATACCAAAGAAATCAGGTGAAACGGAAGAGAGGAATGGCGCGTGAGCCATTGCGCCAACCGCACTGACGTATTGCATTAGTTTGATATCGGGTGAGCTATTGCTGAATGCATAGTTACCGATGACCGCAGCGACCGGTTCACCACCAAACTGGCCATAACCTGTTGAATAAACATGTTTGTATAAGCCTGACTGAATGATTTCTGGTGAAAATTCGAAATCTTCCAGTAACTCTTCTTTGGTTGCATGGATGATGTTTATTTTGATGTTTTCACGGAAATCTGTGCGATCAACCAGCAATTTCAGCGAACGCCAGGATGATTCCAGTTCTTGGAACTCTTTAGCGTGCATAATTTCATCGACTTGAGTGCTTAGTGTTTTATCAAGCTCAACAATCATTCTATCAACGACAAGCTTGTTGACTGGTTCTTCGCTAGTACCGGTATCCAAAATGCTGCTGATAAAAGCGGCTACACCCTGTTTCGCGATGTGGTAGCCATCATTTTCCGGCGTCATTCTTGCTTGAGACATGATCTCGTCAAGCAAAGAAGTCGTGGACCCTGGGGTTAATGTTGTACTGCTCTCTTCATGCAAGGACATGTTAAAAACTCCTTTTCAGTCAATTACTTTTGATTGACGATTTCAAGCTCTTTTAGAAGTTGTTCGCGGACTTTTTCATCACCCAATAATTCCTGTAGGCGGGTGCGAAATGCCGGAATATTTCCTAGTGGCCCTTTTAGTGCGACGAGCGCCTCACGCAGTTCTAAAAGTTTATTTAATTCAGGCACTTTCTTCGCCACGTTATCGGGTGAAAAATCATTGAGTGATTTTATTTCTAGGTTAACTGGCAGGTCATCTCCGTTATTATCATTAAGACGATTGGGGACACTAAAAGTGAGATTGATATTGGCCTCATTCATCACGGCATTAAAGTTATTCTTGTTCACAGAAACAGCTTGCCGTTCTTCAATTGGCGTATCTTCTTTTGTTCCTTTGAGGTCACCAACGATAAGTAGGTTAAGGGGTAATTCAATTTCGGCGACTTGATCACCAGTATTCGGAACGTATTTGATATTAATTCTTTCTTTCGGCGCTACGCTACCTGAACCATTTTTACTCATATTTGAATCCTTTGGGTAATACAATTAGTCAATTAGGAATTATCTGATAACAATATTGATGAGAGAGCTGACCTTGATACCTACCTATATGTGACGGAGAACATAAAATTCCCCCTGACTAAAAAACGGGAGATTCACTGCATTGAGTTGGATAGTAAGCTGACTTTTATGAGCATATAGATAAATACGGAATTCAGAATATTCTTACTCATCGAGCAATAGCATCAATATAGATGTGCTCTGCAAAGCAGAGTTTCGCATTTTGTTTTTTTATTGTAAAGCTAAAATATATGTAGATATACCTCTCTATTTGGCATTTTGATGATTTTATTTTATTTAGCAATAAGTTACATCTTGGTTCTTTCTTAATCACTCCCTTGTTTGAAGTACTCTATAATAGGTATAGAACAGCATGCGTTTTTTTATATTTATGACATTTTATGATTTTTTGTTTCATTATGTAACAAAGTATTTCTAAGTGTATTTTTGTTTATATTTTGTAAGTTAAGTTAATAATGGAAATATTATTTCCATTATTAACTAAGTGGAAAAGTTTAATTTTTTGATCCAGTTATCAATTTTTAATTGAACAAAATATAATTTAGACCAAAATCACAAAAATACTTTAATTTCATATAGATATGAAATTATAGCTAACAATCAAACTGGCATTTATAGTTTATTTTCCTGAAAATAAATAAAATAATAGATTTATTATCTTAAAATGGTATTAATTATAATATTTTTATTTGTTAGTGATGGTTCAATGATTTTGCAATTTATATTTTATTTTGAAACGAGCGGGTTGGTATTTATTATCCATTTCAGCGTTCAATACATTTGTCAGTGATTTTTCCCAACATGAAATAATCACTATTGAAATTAATATGATCGCTACCTTAATGTTGACACAATCTCTATAAAGGATATTTCTATGCCAACTCCATGTTATATTTCCATCACCGGAAAAACACAGGGCAATATTACTGCGGGTTCATTCACTGCTGAATCAGTAGGCAATATTTACGTTCAGGGCCACGAAGATGAAATGCTGGTTCAAGCATTTGATCATGTCGTCACCGTACCAACTGATCCTCAATCAGGTCAGCCTTCAGGTCAGCGTGCTCATAAACCATTCCGTTTTACAGTTGCATTAAATAAATCTGTTCCATTGCTTTATAACGCGTTGGCTTCGGGTGAAATGCTGACGAGTGTAGTATTGAAATGGTATCGCACTTCTGTTGAAGGGAAACAAGAGCATTTCTTCACGACGCAGTTGGAAGATGCCACTATTATCGACATTGATTGCCAAATGCCTCATTGTCAGGACCCAACAAAATCTGAATTTACTCAGCTGGTTCGTGTTTCTCTGTCTTATCGTAAGATTAATTGGGAGCATACAACCGCAGGTACTTCCGGCGCAGATGATTGGCGTGCACCTATTGTTGCTTGATAGGTAATGTAATCATTCAGCCAATGAAATATCTCTTCATTGGCTGAAAAGCTTAATTTTTCTTTATTTTAAGTTGAAGATTTTTAATAACTGTCTTCAACTTCTTTCAGCTTTTTTGATTTTTTTTCTTTCTCTCCCTTTCATTTTTTACACGTACTATTTAACGATATTACTTAATGATCTCGATAACATTCGGTCATTTTTTCTGGCTTTTCTTTTGATTATTTTTCCATATAGTGAGTGTTAACATTTTTCAATCTCTGTTCCTGATTGGTGATTTTGTGAACATCAACATAAGATCTTGTATATTTAATTGTTCGTTTAATGTCTTGTTTTTTTAATTGCACAATTCTTGTTGTTTGTAATTACGTAAATACTACTTATGATTTTCAGTGAAAATGCAGATAACATTACTCATTAAATATTACATTAGGTCCGGTCAGAATTTTTCACTTATCCTAAATTTTAATTAATATGACTAAAGAGATCGCTAGGAGTAAAGGTAAGGAGTCTGACATTTTTGTCGCTAATAGGGCTATAATAGGGCCTTACCATCTGTCCCATCTACTGGGATGGGTTTTTAGTTGTCAGGTACTCTATCTGGCAATCAACCTATTCTCTGCTCTGGGGTCTGAAATTAATGCTAAGTTATCGTCACAGTTTTCATGCCGGTAATCATGCTGATGTACTGAAACACACTGTACAAAGCTTGATCATTGAATCTCTTAAAGAAAAAGAGAAACCTTTTCTCTATCTGGATACGCATGCCGGTGCGGGCCGCTATCAACTCAGTAGTGAACATGCTGAACGTACCAGTGAATATCTGGAAGGGATTGCCCGCGTCTGGCAGCGTGAAGATTTACCGCAGGAGTTGAACGCTTATATGAGTGCAGTAGCTGCACTGAATCAGAGTGGCAACTTACGTTACTATCCAGGATCGCCTTTAATCGCCCGCCATTTGTTACGACAGAATGATAAGTTCAATCTGACAGAACTGCATCCGAGTGACTTTCCTCTAATACGTAATGAATTCTCCCGTGATAACCGCGCCAGAGTTGTGCGTGAAGATGGTTATCAGCAATTAAAATCACAATTGCCACCACTGAGTCGCCGCGGATTCATTCTTATTGATCCACCTTATGAACTGAAATCGGATTACCAAGCGGTTGTACAGGCTGTTCAGGAAGGCTATAAACGTTTTGCAACTGGTGTTTATGCATTGTGGTATCCAGTGGTGTTACGCCAGCAAATCAAACGGCTGGTTAAAGAGCTGGAAGCAACTGGCATTCGCCGTATTCTACAAATTGAGTTGGCTGTCCGGCCTGATAGCGATCAGCGAGGCATGACCGCCTCTGGCATGGTAGTGATTAACCCACCTTGGAAACTGGAACAGCAGATGAAATCGGTGTTGCCGTGGTTACATCAGGTTCTGGTGCCGGAAGGAATGGGTCACACCTTGGTTAAATGGGTGGTGCCAGAATAGCTTTTAATAATGGCAGCGAGAGCCAAAACCATCGCGACTGCTTGATATTTTTTGCCATAATAGGCTTTGGGTATTAACTCCCTTGAATTGATTAGATGGAAACAATCCGGATGAGCAAACATTACGACTATATAGCGATTGGTGGTGGCAGTGGTGGCATAGCATCAATTAACCGTGCGGCTATGTACGGGCAGAAATGTGCCCTAATTGAAGCTAAGGCATTGGGTGGAACGTGTGTCAATGTGGGCTGTGTTCCGAAGAAAGTGATGTGGCATGCGGCGCAAATTGCTGAATCTATCCACCAATATGGGCCAGATTATGGCTTTGATACGACAATCAACCGCTTTAACTGGAAGACACTCATTGCCAGTCGCACTGCTTATATCGATCGTATCCACCAGTCTTATGGGCGTGGCTTGGGTAACAATAAAGTTGATGTGATCCAGGGGTTTGCCCATTTTGTTGATGCACATACGGTTGAAGTGAATGGTGAAAAAATCACCGCAGATCATATTCTGATTGCGACAGGTGGCCGCCCTGTGCGGCCTGATATACCAGGATCAGAATATGGTATTGATTCTGATGGTTTTTTTGCATTGGAAGAGATGCCAAAGCGGGTTGCGGTTGTTGGCGCAGGTTATATTGCCGTAGAAATTGCTGGTGTATTGCATGCTCTTGGTAGTGAAACTCATCTATTTGTGCGTCAACATGCACCGTTGCGTTCTTTTGATCCGATGATTGTTGAAACACTCTTGGAAGTTATCAATACCGAAGGACCTACTTTGCATACAGAATCGGTGCCAAAATCAGTAAGTAAAAATGCGGATGGTAGCCTGACCTTGCAACTGCAAAATGGCAAAGAACAAACCGTTGATACCCTAATCTGGGCTATTGGCCGTGAGCCCGCAACGGATAATCTGAATTTGTCTGTAGCCGGTGTTGAGTTGAATGAAAAAGGCTACATCAGAGTTGATGAATACCAGAATACGAATGTGAAAGGTATTTATGCAGTAGGTGATAACACCGGTGCAGTGGAATTAACCCCCGTAGCGGTTGCAGCAGGTCGTCGTTTGTCTGAGCGCTTGTTTAACAATAAACCAGAAGAACATCTGGATTACACCAATATTCCAACTGTCGTATTCAGCCATCCGCCTATTGGTACTGTGGGGCTGACTGAACCTCAGGCGAAAGCGCAATTTGGTGAAGGGCAGGTGAAAACTTATCAATCTTCTTTTACTGCGATGTATACCGCTGTCACTCAACATCGCCAGCCGTGCCGGATGAAATTGGTATGTGTCGGGCCGGAAGAGAAGATTGTTGGCATTCATGGTATCGGCTTCGGAATGGATGAAATGCTGCAAGGTTTCGCTGTTGCATTGAAGATGGGGGCAACGAAGAAAGACTTTGATAACACGGTTGCAATTCATCCCACCGCAGCGGAAGAGTTTGTTACTATGAGGGGTTAGTGTAAAAAACCCACCTACTCACGTTTGTACTATAGAAAAGCCGAAAAGGTCAGAGCATCATTCTCTGGCCTTTTTTGTTTACTCATCGATACCAAAATCCCCCTGAAACACTTTCACCCGACATTCCGCACCCAATTCAGGAATAAAAAGACTCGTATGGTGGCCCCAATATTTTCAGCAGGGCATGTTGGTACAGTTGCATTCCCGTCACCATCCGGTGTTCTTGAAATTCAAAGGTATTAATACCTTCGAAAGTTAAAAATACCCAACGAGCGGTGGGCGATTGCGTCTGCTGCTGCTTCATATCCGGGTAGAATGCCTGGCTTTGTTTCAGACC
>NZ_JBHFKV010000047.1:0-31090 GCF_042879355.1 Photorhabdus sp. RM71S
CCGCAGAGTCAAGCGCTTATTGCCGCTTTCTCTGCCCGACCTCACAATGTTTATCAGCGTTGTGTCGGTCAGTGGTGGCGCATTATAGGGCGTTCTTTGGCGCTGGCAAGCATTTATTTAAAAAAAACTGCCGTTAGCAGTTTTTTTCAACAAAACTTGTATTTGTGTATTTTTTTCATACAAAAACTGATGATATCGACAATAATTACTCCAAAACTAAAGTAATATAAGTAGGCAAACTATTTCATCTATTTTACCAGAATCACTTTGAAGCTATTATTTCCGATAAAATTGTACAACTGGAAGCTCATGAAACAATTGTTAAAGGTGACAATCATAGCGTACTTCTCGCTTGCCAAAAGTTATTAACAGAGCGCTAATGATCTTATATAGTAGTGTATTAGATTAATATCCAACCAAACATTGGCTGGATAAAAGTAAGCAGGATTATTAATGGTAAAAACCGCTCGTAATATGGCGGGGCTACCCTGGATTGCTGCAATAGCTTTTTTTATGCAAGCCTTAGATGCAACAATTCTCAACACAGCATTGCCCGCTATTGCTGAAAGCCTCGAACATTCACCTTTAGCGATGCAATCTGCTGTTGTCAGCTATACTCTGACTGTTGCTTTGCTAATTCCAGTCAGCGGCTGGTTAGCAGATCGTTTTGGCACCCGCCGAATATTTATTTTTGCTGTATCCTTGTTTTCTTTAGGCTCCCTTGCCTGTGCTTTGTCAGGTAATTTAGCTTTTCTAGTTGTTTCACGTGTAATTCAAGGAATTGGTGGCGCAATGATGATGCCAGTTGCCCGTCTTGCTTTATTACGTGCGTACCCACGCAGCGAACTTCTACCTGTTATGAATTTTGTCACCATGCCAGGGTTAGTAGGACCAATTCTTGGTCCCATGCTCGGTGGGCTATTAGTCACTTATGCTACCTGGCACTGGATATTTATTATCAATATTCCAATCGGTTTATTGGGGATTATTTACGCTAAAAAGCATATGCCTAATTTTACAATGCCAAAACGTTCATTCGACTTTTTCGGTTTCATACTTTTTGGGCTGAGTTTAATAATGGTTTCTGTCAGTTTGGATTTACTAGGAGAGAGTTCGTTACCCGGCTATATACCTCTGATAATTATGGTTGGTGGTTTTATGATATTATTTGGTTATCTGATGCATGCTAGAAAACAACCCCAACCCCTTATCAGTCTGGAATTATTCCGTATTCGCACATTCTCTATCGGTATTATAGGTAATATTGTTACACGCTTGGGAACTGGTTGCATTCCCTTCCTGATGCCTTTGATGCTACAAGTTGGATTTGGTTATTCAGCGGTCATTGCTGGAATGATGATGGCACCAACAGCTATTGGTTCCGTTATAGCCAAATCTTTCGTTACTAATGTATTAACTCGCTTTGGATATCGTAAGACACTGGTTAGCATAACCATTATTATTGGATTAATGATTTCTCAATTTTCACTGCAATCACCAGCAATGCCCGCTGTCCTTCTGTCTATTCCACTATTTTTACTGGGTATGGCTGTATCCATTCAATTTACTTCGATGAATACCATTACTCTCGCTGATCTGACCGATAATAATGCCAGTTCAGGAAATAGCTTATTAGCTGTAACTCAGCAGTTATCTATTAGCTTCGGTGTTGCAGTAAGTGCAGCTATTCTTCGTTTCTATGAATCTATGCCTTATGGAACAATGGTTGATAACTTCCACAGTACTTTTATTACCGTAGGAATAATCACTTTACTTTCTTCTTCCACCTTCCTGTTATTACATAAGGAAGATGGAGATAACATGATCAAGAGAAAGAGCGCCTAAGAACGAGAAACTGAGCTACGCTCAATCAGTGTCGGAGTTAATACTAACAATTTAGGATTGCTTTCTGGGTTATCCATCCGATAAAGCAAAGTATCAACAGCCAGCTTTCCTAACTCATCTTTTGGCTGATGAATGGTTGTCAATGGTGGGATCATATAAGGGGCAAGGTCGATATCATCATAACCTATGATGGAAATATCATCCGGTACAGAAAGCCCCGCTTGGTACAGAGCCTGATAAGCGCCAACGGCCATTGCATCATTGCTGGCAAAAACAGCTTCTGGCGGTTCAGGATGTTGCAGCAATTTTTGCATTGATTCAAAACCACCAGCAAATTCAAAATCACTGTAAATTTCATAGCCTTCAGGAATAACAAGACCAGCATTTGCCATTGCCTTTCTATATCCTTGCAATCGATGATTAGCGGGTGTTTTATCTTGTGGACCTGCAATACAGGCTATTTTTTTAAAACCACAGCTAATAAGGTAATTAGTGGCTATCTCCCCCCCCAATAAAGAGTTGTCCTGAATAATATCGCTGACAATATCAAATGGAGACCAATCCATCATAACCATGGGTAAAGGAGGATAACGACGCAAAACATCACAGGAGCTATGTTGATTTTCAGTACACATAATCAACACTCCATCTACTCGCTTTTGCAGCAAAGTTTCCATGCTGTAATCCATCCGCTTGGCATCACCCTCTGTATTACACAAGATAAGGCTGTAACCACGCTCATAACAGCTTCGTTCAACCCCTCTTACAATTTCAGCGTAAAAGGGATTATTACTGGTCGTGACCAGCATACCAATGGTTTTGGTTTGCTTAATTTTTAGACTTCTTGCAAGCGCTGATGGCGCATAATTCAATTGCTCAATCGCATCGTTAACTTTCTTTTTCACACCTTCACTGACATAACGATTATTATTAATAACATGAGATACAGTTGATGTAGAAACGCCTGCAAAACGAGCAACATCTTTCATTGTAGCCACTGTTAATCCTGTTCAGTTAAAAATGCATCAATTTCATTTCGCCACGGGACGGAAGGCTGAGCTCCCTGACGGGTTACCGCTATCGCAGCAGCAGAGTGAGCAAATCGTATGGCAGATGACATGGATTTTCTTTCCAATAATGCTGTCACCAGAGCACCGTTGAAAGTATCTCCTGCCGCAACAGTATCTACAACGTTAACTTTAAATCCCGGAATAATCTTTCCTTTCTGACCGCTTTCACTCAACCATACCCCACGGCTACCCAATGTGATAATTACCGTATCAATACCTTTATCATGCAACACTTGAGACGCTTTTTCCGCATCTGAATCATTTTCTACTTTAATTCCAGTGAGATATTCAGCTTCTGTTTCATTCGGTGTAATGATATCCACCAGCGAGAGCAATTGATCAGATAATTTTCTGGCAGGTGCCGGATTGAGTATCACTTTTGTATTATTTTGCTTAGCTATTGTTGCAGCAAGCTGCACTGTTTCCAATGGAGACTCAAGTTGCATCAATAATGCATCTGCTTCCTCAATAATATTTTGGTAGCGATAGAAATATTCCGGTGTCAACGCCGCATTAGCGCCTGCATTGATACCAATAACGTTTTCACCTTGCTGATTAACGAAAATCAACGCTACACCCGTTGTTTCTCCTTTAATCACTTCAATGCCAGAAGTTTTAATATTATCCTTTGCTAACTGCTGATAGATACGAAAACCAATATCGTCCTCACCAACACAAGCAATAAATGTAATGTCAGCACCGCTGCGGCCTGCTGCTACCGCCTGATTAGCACCTTTACCACCAAAAGCAACTTGATATTGTTCCCCGATCACCGTTTCCCCCGAACGAGGGAATGACTTAAGATTCAAAATATGGTCAGCATTAATGCTGCCAAGCACCGCAAGTTTTGCTGTACTCATTACATTTATTCCTTTTCAATTATGCCGTCACCACCATCAATGAGTAACGGCACAAATACCGATTTATTTTTTAATAACTAACTCCAATTCCACAGGGATGACGGCTTCAACTTTTTCGCCTCTCAGCACTTTATTTGCAGTCTGAACACCAACGATACCAATTTGATCAGGACGCTGAGCGATTGTCGCTCCTAGTTTTCCACGTTGAACAGCTTTGATACCATCTCCAGTACCATCAAAACCAACAACTAATACATCGCTTTTACCTGCTGTTTGTAAAGCGCGCAAAGCACCTAACGCCATCTCATCATTCTGAGCAAATACAGCTTGTACAGCCGGATGAGCCGTCAGTAAGTTCTGCATAACGTTCAGTCCCTTGGTACGATCGAAATCAGCAGGCTGACTAGCTAACATATTGAATTTATGTTCCTGTGCTACCTTATTAAATCCTTCACCACGTTCACGGGCAGCAGAAGTGCCAGCAATACCTTCTAGCTGAATAATTTTAGCTCCATCCCCTAATTTTTCGGCGATAAAATCACCCGCTATTTTACCCCCCAAGCGATTATCAGAAGCGATATGACTGACAACAGTACCTTTATTCGCTATCCGATCTAGAGTAATGACCGGAATTTTGGCATTGTTAGCCATAATAATGGCATTACCAACAGCATCGGAGTCAGTCGGGTTAATTAGCATGAGTTTAGTACCACGTACCGTCAAATCCTGAACATTAGCTAATTCTTTCGCTGGATTATCCTGAGAATCCAACACAATTAGGTTATAGCCCAACTTATCCGCCTCTTTTTGAGCGCTATCTTTCATTGTGACAAAGAATGGATTATTCAGTGTAGAAATGACTAACGCGATAGTGTCTTTCGCTAATGCATTTATACTTACAGTCATACTTAGCGCAACAGCAGATAAAATTGTTACTAATTTCTTCACTTTCATCATGTTATTTCCTGTAGGGTGAGGTTATTTACCACTTTTGTTATCAACCAGAACTGCCAACAATATTACAATTGCTTTAACAATCATCTGATAGTTAGAAGAAATACCTAATAAGTTTAAGCCATTATTTAAAAAACCGAGGATTAGTGCACCAATCAGAGTACCAATAATTAACCCCTTACCACCAGCTAGGCGAGTTCCTCCCAGTACTACGGCAGCAATAGCATCTAATTCATAACCTCCTCCCGCCATAGGTTGAGCAGAAGAAAGACGAGCGACTTCAATAATACTTGCCAATGCCGTCAGTAAACCGCATAAGGAGTAAACGATAATTTTAATTTTATCGATATTGATACCAGATAAACGGGTAGCCGATTCATTCCCGCCCAAGGCATAAATATAACGACCTAAACGGGTGTGATGCAGGATATACCATGCGATAACAAAAACTATCAACATCAGCCATACTGGAGTAGGAATTCCCAGTAGACGGCCAATACCAAACCAGCCAAACAGATCCGCATTATCACTGAATCCTGTATTTATGGGGCTACCATCAGTATAAACACGGGTTATTCCACGAAGTAACAACATCATGACTAGAGTGGCAATAAAGGCCTGTACTTTACCTTTAGCAATTATTATTCCTGTACAAGCACCAATTGCAGCACCTAAAGCCAAAGCACTCACGATAGCCACCAGAGCATTAACTTCCGTACCAACCAATGAAGCTGCTACTACACCTGTTAACGCAAGCAATGAACCAACAGACAGGTCAATACCCGATGTCAGGATAACCAATGTCATCCCAACGGCCATAATGGCATTGACTGATGTTTGTTGCAGAATATTAAACAAGTTATTTAAAGTGAAAAAATTTTGGCTAAGAGAAGAAACTACGGCTATCAGCACTAGCAACGCAATCAGTGACTTTTGTTTCAGTAACCACTCTTTAGTAAACCAACGTTTAAATGTCGGTGATATATTAGAATTCATACTGAATTACTCCTGAATCGCTCCATATTGTTTGCCTACAGCCGCTGCCATCAAAACTTCTTGAGTTGCCTGTTCAGCAAAAAATTCGCCACTGATCTGGCCTTCACACATAACCAAAATACGATCACTCATTCCTATCACTTCTGGCATTTCAGAAGAAACGAGAATAATACTTAGCCCCTCTTTCTTGAATTGATTAATTAACTGATAAATTTCTTTTTTTGCACCAACATCTACACCACGCGTAGGTTCATCCAGAATAAGAACTTTTGGTCTAGTCATTAATCCACGGGCAATAGCTACTTTTTGCTGATTACCACCAGAAAGTAAACCTATAGCTTGTCCCATTGAAGGTGTCTTGATACTAAACAATTCAATAAAGTCACTAACTGCATTCTGTTCTTCTTTATGATTAAGACCACCTAACCAGTTACTGAAATAACGTAAGGCAGTAAGAGACATATTATCTTTGATTGACATTCCCAAAACTAAGCCATCACGTTTACGATCTTCTGAAATATAAACAATCCCACAAGCTAACCCATCCTGAGGGTTACGAATTACAATGGGGGTTCCATCCAGTGTGATTCGCCCCTGAGTTTTTGGCAACGCACCATAAATAATTTTCATCAATTCAGTGCGGCCAGCCCCCATTAGCCCTGATATACCCAAAATTTCCCCGCTATAAAGAGAAAAACTGGCGTTTGTCACACCGGAACCAGAAATCTGCTTAACCTCAAGTCGTTTTTTGCCCCGAGGTAAATTCAGGCGAGGATACTGATCTTCCAGTTTTCGCCCAACCATCATTTCAATCAGAGTCTCTTCTTTTAGCTCTTTTACCGACTTTTCACCAATAAATTGTCCATCACGGAATACCGTCACATCATCGCAAATTTCAAAAATTTCTCTCAAACGATGGGAAATATAAACAATACCGCATCCCTGAGATTTTAGTTCATGTATTACGAGAAATAATGATTCAGTTTCTGTATCGGTCAGCGCATCAGTTGGCTCATCCATAATGATAACTTTGGATTTAAAACTCAGTACCTTAGCAATTTCAACCAGTTGTTGATTACCGATAGAAAGTTCAGCGACTAAACGGTGACTGCTGTAACTCAGATTCAATTTTTTTAAAAGACGATCGGCTTCCTGATACATTTTTCCCCAATCAATCGCACCGAATTTATTAACAAATTCGTGTCCCAGGAAAATATTTTCAGCAATGGTCAGTTGGGGAATAAGATTTAATTCCTGATGGATAATCCCGATCCCCGCTTCCTGAGAGGATCTAGGACCAGAAAAAATCACTTCTTTTCCTAGGTAATGAACCGTGCCTGTATCTCTGGTATATATTCCGGTCAACACTTTCATCATCGTGGATTTACCTGCACCATTTTCCCCTACCAGAGCCATCACTTTACCCGGGTAAACACGTAGTGCCGCGCCAGATAATGCTTTGACACCAGGAAAAGATTTACTAATTCCTTTTAGTTCCAGTACAGGTTGCATAATCACCTCAGAAAGTCGCACCAGCACAAAGGATAATATTGGCATAAGGAGAATGCTCTCCTGTGCGAATCACCGCTCGGCTATGCTCTGTTTTCTCTTTCAACATATTATGACTAATATAATCTATGGTAATTGAATTCCCTTGCTGTTTCTCAAGCTCTTTAATTTTAGTCAATATTAATTGATATATCAGAGGATTATGATCAATGATCTCCTCAGCTAAAAATGCAGCTTCAATCTGCATTTCTTGTGTAACAACATTAAGAACGGATATAAAACTGGGAATTCCCTGGGTTAGCGCTAAATCAATCCGCTGGGCTAAAGAAGGAATTGGTAATCCAGCATCACCAATTGTAATCTGGTCAGTATGCCCTAGCTGAGAAATTACGGCTGAAACTTCAGAATTAAGTAATACACCTTTTTTCATTTTTTTATTCCATTAGCGAAACGTTTCGCTATTTAGTAATATATAAAGTAATATTTAAAATGCAACATTAGTGATACAAAAATGTGATCACTATCGAAACGTTTCGATAATAAAAGAAACGAAAAAAAACGTTAACTTATTGAATATTTGACGCTGAATCGATTTTTAAGGTAAATATTGTCTACATCAACAAATAATGATTAAAATCTATGGAGAAGGCTAATTAGGTTTTATCTAATCCAACAGATAATATTGGTATGAATTATGCTATTATTAACAGAAAAAATAGTTTTCTTAAGTCACTATCTGGAAAGTGGTCTGTATGAAAGACAACAGACTATTCGTTTATGTTTGCTAGCTGCATTGTGTGGAGAAAGTGTTTTTCTACTCGGCCCTCCAGGTATCGCAAAAAGTTTGATAGCCCGACGATTGAAATTTGCGTTTCGTGATGCCAGAGCATTTGAATATCTGATGACTCGCTTTTCAACCCCTGAAGAAATTTTCGGCCCTCTTTCTATTCAGGCACTGAAAGAAGAAGGACGTTATCAACGTCTAACCAACGGATATTTACCTGAAACTGAAATTGTCTTCCTTGACGAAATATGGAAAGCCGGTCCTGCAATTCTTAATACCCTACTGACTGCAATTAATGAAAGAAAATTCAGAAATGGGGATACAGAAGAGAAAATTCCAATGCGATTACTTATAACAGCATCCAATGAGCTACCTGAAGCAGATAACGGTCTGGAGGCACTTTATGACAGAATGCTAATTCGTATCTGGCTGGATAAAATTCAAGAAAAAAAGAATTTCAGAGCGTTACTCACTAGCCACAAAAATGAAAATGATAACCCTGTTCCGGCAGACATTCAAATAACAAGTGAAGAATTCCATCAATGGCAAAAAGAGGTTGATAAAATAGTTCTACCAGATAGTTGTTTTGATATTATTTATCATCTACGTCAGCAACTTGATGCAACAGAACATTCACCTTACGTTTCAGATAGGCGCTGGAAGAAAGCCATTCATTTATTACAAGCCAGTGCTTTCTTCAATGGCAGAAAAGAGATATCACCTCTTGATTTAATATTACTGAAAGATTGCCTGTGGCATGATCTTCACTCTTTTAAATTACTACCCCAATACTTGAATACTCTCATGACCGAACAGGCATATCGGCAAAGAATATTATCTCAACAAATTGATTCGCTTTATCACCAATGGACTCAAGCTCGTCAGGATAAAAATGATCAGCAGGCGTTAAAGCTGGAAAAACAAACCAGTCTGTTTGGACGTAAAATACAATACTCGCTACCCGATCATATCAATGAAGAAAAATTGATTCTATTCCTACATACACCTCTTCATCTCCATGATATTAAAGTCAATTTCATTGAATTGGAAAAAAAAGCGTTGATTATCTGGATAAACAAAGGCAGAGAATTATCAGCCCGTCTGAACGGCATTGGTTTTCCACAAAACATAGCAGCCGAAGTTAATTCAGCACATCAGCCAGAGATTTTTGATATCAGCCGCCGTTCATCCACGCTATATTTACCAGATCATCAGCATCAGCAAAATGAAGAAAACAACGAGTGGCTGGAAAGATTGGAAAAAGTTAATCAAGAAATTCATCATCAACACCAACTGTTTAATCAGCATCAGCCATGTCTGTTTATTGAAAGTCATTGGCTTGCTACGATAGAGCAGAGTTTTATCCAGTTAGCCGATAAAATTAATCAGTTGAAAATAAAAATAGGCAACTAATTAAATGATTAGTCTGACAACCCTTGATCTTTTACTATCAATAAACGAAGGGGAGATGATAGAAGAGATCATATTAACGCTTTTAGCTTCACCTCAGTTAGCTATCTTTTTTGAAAAACATCCTCGCTTAAAACGTGCGCTATTAAAGGATATTCCTAGCTGGAAACACGATTTACAGCAAAGAATTAAAGAAGCGCTAATTCCTGCAACTCTGGCAGAAGAATTTCAGTTATATCAACAAATACTATCTGCCAACACAAATCATTTTTACCTTAAACTTCCCGATATTCTAGAAACTCTGAACCGAATTGAATCCCCTTTTAGTGAAGAAGCACGGAAACTCGCAACCAACACTATTGCCGATTCAAATACATTACAAATCCTATTTATTCAACGATGGAGGATCAGTTTGATCCTGCAAACCACAACCTTCCATAAGCAATTACTGGAACAAGAAAAAGAGCAACTACTGGCAGAATTGCAACAAAGGCTAACACTAAGCGGTAATCTTGATCCTGTTTTTAGTGAAAATGATAGGGCAGCGGGACGACTATGGGATATGAGTAAAAGTCAGTTAAATCATTCCCAAAATGATAATCAGTTATTAATTCGCTATAGTGAATTTCTTCGCCAGCAGCCGGAACTGGAAAAATTAGCTCAATTACTTGGACGCAGCCAATCTGCAAAATCAAAACCACAGGAAAATCATTTTCTCGAACCATTTACCACAATCGAACGAACACCCGATACCGTTCCTGAACAGGTAAATGGAATCGGACAAGGTGATGATATTCTGCGTCTATTGCCAATAGAATTGGCGATATTAGGAATTGAAGATCTGGAATACGAATTTTATCGCAAATTAGTAGAAAAAAAACTCCTGACCTATCGCTTACAAGGGGATAACTGGCAAGAAAAAACAACATTACGACCAGTTACTCATTATAGCCAGGAAGAAAAACCACGAGGGCCATTTATTATTTGTGTCGATACTTCCGGTTCTATGGGGAGATTCAATGAAAAATGTGCCAAAGCCTTTTGTTTGGCACTGTTACGCATCGCTCTAGCTGATAATCGTAACTGTCATATCATGCTATTTACAACAGAAATTGTGCACTATGAACTATCTTCACCAGATGGTCTAGAACAAGCTATTCGTTTTCTCAGCCAGACTTTCAAAGGAGGGACCGATCTCGCTTTCTGTCTGACAAGCACAATAGAAAAAATGAAAGAAAAATGTTGGAAAAATGCTGATGCTGTTGTTATCTCAGATTTCATTGCTCAGCGTCTGCCGAACTCACTAATCCATCAGATAAAAAATCTGCAACTGCATCAGCAACACCGCTTCCATGCGGTCTCCATGTCCCAATATGGTAAGCCCGATATTATGCGGATATTCGATCATATCTGGCACTTTGATACCGGACTTAAAAGCCGTTTACTGCGAAAATGGCGTCACTAACTTGAATCAAAGCATATCTTCTACAGTTTCGCGTACTTCAGGTGACCAGATACTGCACTGAACTTGACCAATGTGTTTCATTTGCAGCAGTAACATCACTAAACGGGATTGACCAATACCGCCACCAATAGACTGCGGCATGTCGCCTTTGAGTAACGCTTGATGCCAATCATATTGTAAACGCTCTTCATCACTAGTCAGTGCTAACTGACGCTCCAATGCTTCTGCATCAACACGGATACCCATAGAAGAGATCTCAAACGCATCCTCCAAAACAGGGTTCCAGACAATGATGTCGCCGTTTAGACCAACAAAACCATCGCTGTTTGGTGTCGTCCAGTCATCATAATCAGGCGCACGCACATCATGAGATTGACCATCAGATAATTTCGCACCAATACCAATGAGGAAAACAGCACCTAATTCTTTAGCAATAGCACGTTCACGGCCTTTTGCATCCATATCCGGATAACGGCTCAGAAGCGTTTCACTATGAACAAAGTGAATTTGATCTGGCAGGAACGGTGCCAGACCAAACTCTTTGCTGACAGCTTTTTCTGTTTCTTTTATTGCTTCGTAAATTTTACCTACTGTCTGTTTAAGATAAGCAAGTGAGCGTTGCCCATCTCCCATCACTTTTTCCCAATCCCATTGATCAACATAAACAGAGTGAATTGGTGTTAAGCGATCCTCATCTGGACGCAATGCTTTCATGTGAGTGTAAAGCCCTTGTTCAGGCTGAAAGCCAAAACGACCCAGTGTCTTACGTTTCCATTTAGCCAACGAATGTACTACTTCGAAAGTTGAATCCGGTAAAGTTTTTACTTTTACCTGAACAGCTTTTTCATGGCCGGACAAGTTGTCCTGAATACCATCTCCCAAACAACTTAGGATTGGCCCCTGTACTTCAATCAGACCCAGTTTGCTTTCCAGCAGACGGGAAAAGAAGGATTTCACAAAACTGATTTGTTGCTGCTTTTTAATAAACGACTTTTTCATAATGTTATTCTCTAATTTTTTAGGTGGCCCTGATGTCCTGTTGGAAACATTAAGCAATAAAATGAGGGATAAATTCAATATACTTTAATAAAAATAGACTTTATGATTCATAAAATTCATTTTTAAGATTAAAAAAATGAAAATTCCTTAAAAAAAGGGGCTGAAAATGGCAGAAATTTATCAGATCGACAATCTAGACCGTGACATACTTCACGCTTTAATGGACAACGCACGTACACCTTATGCCGAACTAGCAAAGAAATTTGCTGTCAGTCCGGGAACAATTCACGTTCGCGTGGAAAAAATGAAGCAAGCAGGAATCATTACCGGTACCAGAGTCGATATCAGCACAAAACAACTTGGTTATGATGTGTGTTGCTTTATTGGCATTATTCTTAAGAGCGCTAAAGATTACCCATCAGCTCTGAAAAAACTAGACAACCTGGATGAAATAGTTGAGGTTTATTACACAACAGGCCACTACAGTATCTTTATTAAAGTTATGTGCCGTTCAATTGAATCCCTTCAAGATGTACTTATCAACAAAATACAGACTATCGATGAAATTCAATCAACAGAAACCCTGATCTCCTTACAAAACCCGATCATGCGAACAATCAAGCCATAAAATAAAATTTGTTATAACCACATTATCCACAGGTAGATCCCAATAGATTCACAGCGTACAATAGCGGCTCTTGAAATCTGTTGGGATCACTATGGCCACTATTACCTTAATCAGCGGCAGCACGATGGGCAGTGCTGAATACGTAGCTGAACATATGGCTGAAATTCTGGAAGATGCTGGTTTCTCCACTAAAATGCTACATGGCCCCTCTTTAGATGAACTTCCCCAAGAAGGAATCTGGCTAGTCGTCACATCTACACATGGAGCAGGAGAATTGCCAGAAAATATACAACCATTGGCCGCAGAAATTTCTGGCCAAAAACCTGATCTCAGCAAGGTCACGTTTGGCGCTGTTGGCCTTGGTAGTTCCGAATACGATACTTTTTGCGGTGCAATAAGATCATTTGACCAACTATTGATAGAAAATGGTGCTAAACGTCTCGGTGATCGTCTGGAAATTGACATTCAACAACATGAGATCCCCGAAGATCCAGCAGAAGAATGGGTTAAAAATTGGGCAAACTCACTCTAATAAGAACAAAAAAGCAGCAAACGATTGTGGATAACTTATCTAAAAAGCCGGGGTTAACCCGTAGTTATCCATAGTATAACTATATGACAATGATCACCCTGTGAATAACTACCGATTTAGATCCCAGCTTATACCTTGTGGGATCACGGATCATTCACAACAAATGATCCTTTACAGCTTTATGATCTTTCTAAGGAAAAATAACTTATCCACAAAAGATCATGATCCTAATAAAAGATCTAATAAACAGATCTTTAAATAAAAAAGATCTTTTTTTAATTACCGGTGATCTCACCCACTTGGTCTATCACCGAAACTTGAGTAGAATTCTCCTCCCTTAATGCAACACTGAGCATTTTTATAACTAAAGGTTCATCACCATGTTTTATCCAGAACAATTTGACGTCATCATTATCGGTGGTGGTCATGCCGGTACCGAAGCGGCTATGGCAGCCGCTCGTATGGGCCGTCAAACCTTATTGCTGACCCACAATATTGACACTTTGGGCCAAATGTCATGTAACCCAGCCATTGGTGGGATCGGTAAAGGGCATCTGGTTAAAGAAATTGATGCGCTTGGTGGCTTAATGGCTAAAGCAACTGACCAAGCTGGTATCCAATTCAGAACTTTAAATGCCAGTAAAGGGCCCGCAGTTCGTGCAACACGTGCCCAAGCGGATAGGGTTCTCTATCGTCAAGCTATACGCATAGCATTGGAAAACCAACCTAATCTAATGATTTTCCAACAACCTGTAGAAGATCTCATTGTTGAAAATGACACAGTTACTGGCGCAGTGACACGTATGGGCCTTAAGTTCAGAGCTAAAGCTGTTGTTTTAACTGTAGGAACATTTCTTGACGGTAAAATCCACATTGGTTTGGAAAACTATAGTGGTGGAAGGGCTGGCGATCCCCCTGCTATTTCGTTGGCACAGCGCTTACGTGAGTTACCTTTACGTGTAAACAGATTGAAAACAGGAACACCACCACGTATTGATGCTAGAACTATTGATTTTAGTCAGTTAACACAACAACTAGGTGATTATCCAACGCCAGTATTCTCTTTCCTTGGAAATGTGAAACAACATCCACAACAAATACCGTGTTACATCACCCATACCAATGAAAAAACCCACGATGTAATCCGCAACAATCTGGATCGTAGCCCAATGTATACGGGGATCATTGAAGGGATCGGTCCTCGCTATTGTCCTTCAATCGAAGATAAAGTCATGCGTTTTGCGGATCGTGATGCTCACCAGATTTTCCTTGAACCTGAAGGATTGACTAGCAATGAAATCTATCCAAATGGTATTTCTACTAGCTTACCATTTGACGTACAGATGCAAATTGTTCACTCCATGAAAGGAATGGAAAATGCTCGCATTATTCGTCCTGGTTATGCAATAGAATACGATTTCTTCGATCCAAGAGATCTAAAACAAACATTAGAAAGTAAATTTATCCACGGTCTATTTTTTGCTGGACAAATCAACGGCACGACGGGTTATGAAGAAGCTGCTGCTCAAGGACTCTTGGCAGGCCTTAATGCAGCTCGTTACGCTTCAGAAGAAGAAAGTTGGTTCCCTCGCCGTGATCAAGCTTATATTGGCGTTTTAGTTGACGATTTATGTACTTTAGGGACTAAAGAACCATACCGTATGTTTACTTCTAGAGCCGAGTATCGCTTGATGCTACGTGAAGATAATGCAGACCTGCGTTTAACAGAAAAAGGCCATGAGTTAGGGTTGGTAGATGATTCACGTTGGGAACATTATTGCCGTAAAGTGGAAATGGTTGAACAAGAACGCCAGCGTTTACGTAATATTTGGATTCACCCTAATTCAAATAATCTTGATGACATAAACAATATATTGAAAATGCCATTGTCGAAAGAGGCTAATGGTGAAGATCTACTGCGTCGTCCTGAAATGAACTATGAACTTTTGACTTCATTGCCTCTGTTTTCTCCAGGTCTTGAAGAACCACAAGCCGCTGATCAAGTTGAAATTCAGGTCAAATATGAGGGATATATTGCCCGCCAGCAGGAAGAAATCGAAAAACAGCTACGTAATGAAAACACATCATTACCGGTTGATCTCGATTACCGCCAAATTAGTGGTCTTTCCAATGAAGTTATCGCTAAACTCAATGATCATAAACCGAGTTCAATTGGTCAGGCTTCACGTATTTCAGGAGTAACACCTGCGGCAATTTCAATTTTACTTGTGTGGTTGAAAAAACAAGGATTATTGCGCCGCAGTGCTTGAAAGGATCTTGATTATGCTTAACAAACTAGAATTGTTGCTGACCAAAGCAGGAATAGAATTGTCACTACAGCAAAAACAGCAGCTTGTAGCCTATGTTGATATGCTCAATAAGTGGAATAAAGCTTACAATCTCACGTCGGTACGTGAGCCAGAGCAAATGCTGGTGCGTCATATCATGGACAGTATTGTTGTCAGCCCTTATTTGCAAGGTCATCGTTTTATCGATGTGGGCACAGGTCCAGGGTTGCCAGGTATTCCGTTAGCTATTGTTCGTCCAGATTCTCATTTCACATTGCTGGATAGTTTAGGTAAAAGGGCGAGATTTTTGCGTCAGGTTCAACATGAACTTGATTTGGTAAATATTGAACCAGTACAAAGCAGGGTTGAAGCGTATTCTTCTGAACCACCTTTTGATGGCGTAATAAGCCGTGCTTTTGCTTCGTTACAAGATATGGTCTCTTGGTGCAGTCATTTGCCTGAGCCTGTTCATGGACGTTTCTATGCACTTAAAGGTGTGCTTCCAGAAGAGGAGCTGACTATGTTGCCTTTGGGAATTTCTATCGATTCGGTTATTAAATTAGATGTTCCTGAACTTGAAGGGCAACGTCATTTAGTTATCCTTAAATCAAACTGATTTTGTTATTTGTCAATAAAGTTATAAATAATTAGTGATGTTGAGCACAATTATACTGTAGTCAGCATCGTTAATTATGGTTTGCCTCGTTTCAGCTTTAATTTACCGAGTTATTACATAAAAATAACGTTATCTTGATATTAAGATAGTTGAACCTTTAAAAATCAGATAAAGCATTTTTTCATCAGATTCACTTTTTTAAACTAGCTAAAAATTAGCTTGGTGATTTAAGTCATAATATAATCACTCTTTTGTATAGAATTAAATTAACCAATTGATTTTATTATTAATGTATTTTATTTTTATTTATTGTGAATGTTAAATATAATTAACAAATGAAAAATTTATGTGATTTAAATCACATTTAAGTCTGAAATGTATGAAATTATTAAAAACAAGAAATCAGGACAATCATTAGCTTGCAATCTGGCACTAAAATAAAAAATTTAAATAATTGTTCACCTTTTCGCTACTTATGGATTGAATTCATTTTGGTGGCCCGTATAATTTGCACGTTTTTGTCACTTGACACTCTTAAGCAAAGGCAGTTTTATACAACATTTAGCAAAACCTGATATGCAAGGCGTACAAGGGGAGAAAACAAAAGTCATGTCTGTATCCCTTTACAGCGGTAAAATTGCACTGAAGCTGCTTTTTTTGCAGTTAATGACTTTTGTTGTTCTCAGTGTGGCTTTTTGTACCAAAAGTATAGAATGGGGCGCTTCTGCTTTTGCTGGTGGGTTAGCATGTTGGTTACCTAATGCCATATTCATGCTGTTTGCCAGTTTTCAAAAAGCAAAAGAAGAAGAGGTTTCTGTACGTATTGCATGGTCTTTCGCTGTTGGCGAAGGGTTGAAAGTTATTATTACAATAGCTGTGCTGGTTGTTGTTTTAGGCGTGTTTAAAGCGGCGTTTGCACCACTAGGTTTAACTTATTTAGCGGTGCTGATTGTGCAAATCATCGCACCTGCTGTGATAAACGGTTAGGTTTTCAACAATAAAAGGGTAAGAGGCATCATGTCTGCATCAGGAGAAGTTTCAACTGCAAGGGACTACATAGGCCACCACCTGAATAACCTTCAGTTGGACCTACGTACCTTTGAGTTGGTCGATCCCAACTCTGGTGGTTCTGCAACGTTTTGGACGTTGAACATTGACTCGCTTTTTTTCTCAGTCGTATTAGGGATTTTATTTCTGTATGTATTCAGAAAGGTTGCGGTTAATGCCACCAGTGGCGTACCTGGCAAACTTCAGACTGCTATAGAATTGATCATGGGTTTTGTTGATAACAGCGTTCGTGATATGTATCACGGCAAGAGCAAAGTTATTGCCCCCTTGGCACTGACAGTGTTCGTTTGGGTGTTATTAATGAACGTGATGGACTTATTGCCAATCGATTTTCTCCCTTATATCGGTGAACATTTCTTTGGTTTACCTGCTCTGCGTGTCGTGCCAACAGCAGATGTCAGTATTACCTTGTCGATGGCTATTGGTGTCTTTGTCCTCATCCTCTACTACAGCATTAAGATGAAAGGGATTGGTGGTTTTACAAAAGAGCTGACTTTACAGCCTTTTAATCATCCACTGTTTATTCCAATTAACTTAATTCTGGAAGGCGTTAGCCTGCTTTCAAAACCGGTATCACTCGGTCTACGACTGTTTGGTAACATGTATGCGGGTGAATTGATCTTTATTCTTATAGCTGGTCTGTTACCGTGGTGGTCGCAGTGGTTACTGAGCCTGCCTTGGGCTATTTTCCACATACTGATTATTACGTTACAAGCCTTTATTTTCATGGTTCTGACGATTGTTTATCTGTCGATGGCATCTGAAGAACATTAATTTTTTACCACAATAACTAACTGTGTTTTAACTGAAACAAACTGGAGACTGTCATGGAAAACCTGAATATGGATCTGCTGTACATGGCTGCCGCTGTAATGATGGGCCTAGCGGCAATCGGTGCTGCGATCGGTATCGGCATCCTCGGAGGTAAATTTTTGGAAGGCGCTGCTCGTCAGCCAGATTTAATCCCTCTTCTGCGTACACAGTTCTTTATCGTTATGGGTCTGGTTGACGCCATCCCAATGATTGCTGTGGGCCTTGGCTTGTACGTAATGTTTGCTGTCGCGTAGTTTGTAGAAATAATCTGAAACTACGTCAACTCATTAATTTTAAAAGAGGTATTGTGCTGTGAATATTAATGCAACAATCCTCGGCCAGGCCATTGCGTTTGTCTTATTTGTTATGTTCTGTATGAAGTTCGTATGGCCACCGATCATGGCGGCCATAGAAAAACGTCAAAAAGAAATTGCTGACGGTTTATCTTCTGCGGAACGTGCCAAAAAGGACCTGGACTTAGCGCAAGCCAATGCGACCGACCAAATGAAGAAAGCGAAAGTGGAAGCTCAGGTCATCATTGAACAGGCTAATAAACAAAAAGCCCAGATCCTTGATGATGCAAAAGCGGAAGCTGAGCAGGAACGTAACAGAATCGTAACGCAAGCTCAGGCAGAAATTGATGCCGAACGTAAGCGTGCTCGGGAAGAGTTGCGTAAGCAGGTCGCTATGTTGGCTATCGCAGGTGCCGAGAAAATCATCGAACGTTCCGTGGATGAAGCTGCTAATAGCGACATCGTTGATAAACTGGTCGCTGAACTGTAAGGAGGGAGGGGCATGTCTGAATTCGCTACTGTAGCTCGCCCCTACGCCAAAGCAGCTTTTGACTTTGCTGTGGAAAAACAATCGCTTGAACAATGGCAGAATATGCTGGCGTTCACAGCTGAGGTGACTCGTAATGAGCAAGTTGGTGAGCTGCTTTCCGGTTCATTGGCATCGGAAACATTAGCTAATACCTTTATCGCAATTTGCGGTGAACAGGTCGATGAACATGCTCAGAACTTTATTCGTGTTATGGCAGAAAATGGTCGCTTACTGGCGTTGCCGGAAGTTTTGCAGCAATTTATTCAATTGCGTGCATCACTTGAATCAACCGTTGATGTTGAAGTGATTTCTGCCACCGAATTGAGAGAACAACAGCTGGCTAAAATTTCTGTAGCGATGGAAAAACGTCTGTTACGCAAAGTTAAGCTGAATTGCAAAATTGATAAGTCTGTTATTGCTGGTGTGGTTGTCCGCGCAGGTGATTTGGTGATCGATGGCAGTATTCGTGGCCGTTTAGATCGCTTAACAGACGTCTTGCAGTCTTAAGGGGACTGGAGCATATGCAACTGAATTCCACCGAAATCAGCGAACTGATCAAGCAGCGCATTGCTCAGTTCAATGTAGTGAGTGAAGCTCACAATGAAGGTACGATTGTATCCGTTAACGACGGTATCATTCGTATTCACGGTTTAGCCGAAGTTATGCAGGGTGAGATGATCGCACTGCCTGGCAATCGTTATGCAATCGCATTGAACTTGGAGCGTGACTCCGTAGGTGCGGTTGTAATGGGTCCGTATGCTGACTTAGCAGAAGGTATGAAGGTCAAATGTACTGGCCGTATTCTTGAAGTACCTGTTGGTCGTGGTCTGCTTGGTCGTGTAGTAAACACGCTGGGTGAGCCAATTGATGGGAAAGGCCCTGTTGAGCATGATGGTTTCTCTGCTGTTGAAATGATCGCTCCAGGTGTTATCGACCGTCAATCTGTTGATCAGCCGGTACAAACTGGTTATAAATCCGTTGACGCTATGATCCCTATCGGTCGTGGTCAACGTGAACTGATTATCGGTGACCGTCAGACGGGTAAAACAGCACTGGCTATTGACGCAATCATTAACCAACGTGACTCAGGCATAAAATGTGTCTATGTCGCAGTTGGTCAGAAAGCTTCTACTATTGCGAACGTTGTTCGTAAATTAGAGGAGCATGGTGCTCTTGCCAATACTATTGTGGTTGTTGCAACTGCTTCAGAATCTGCGGCATTACAATACCTGGCGCCATATTCGGGTTGTGCAATGGGCGAATACTTCCGTGACCGCGGTGAAGATGCGCTGATTGTTTACGATGATTTGTCTAAGCAGGCTGTAGCTTATCGTCAAATTTCTCTGTTGCTCCGTCGTCCGCCAGGACGTGAAGCATTCCCAGGTGACGTTTTCTATCTGCACTCTCGTTTGTTGGAACGTGCTGCACGTGTTAATGCTGAATATGTGGAAAAATTCACCAATGGTGAAGTAAAAGGTAAAACCGGTTCTCTGACGGCCCTGCCTATCATTGAAACTCAGGCAGGTGACGTATCAGCATTCGTACCAACAAACGTTATTTCAATTACTGATGGTCAGATTTTCTTAGAATCTAGTTTGTTCAATGCGGGGATTCGTCCAGCAGTTAACCCAGGGATTTCCGTATCCCGTGTAGGTGGCGCTGCTCAGACTAAAATCGTTAAGAAATTGTCTGGGGGCATTCGTACTGCTCTGGCTCAATATCGCGAACTGGCAGCGTTTTCTCAGTTTGCTTCTGACCTTGATGATGCAACCCGTAAGCAGTTGGATCATGGTCAAAAAGTAACTGAATTGCTGAAACAGAAACAATATGCGCCAATGTCTGTTGCACAACAGTCGTTGTCTCTGTTTTCTGCGGAACGTGGTTATCTGGAAGATATCGAAATTGCTAAGGTTATTGATTTCGAATCTGCGTTGCTTGCATATGCCAACCGTGAACATGCTGATCTTCTAAAAGAGATTGACCAGTCTGGTGGTTACAACGAAGAGATCGAAGCAAAGCTGAAAGCTCTGCTGGATTCCTTCAAGGCAACTCAGTCCTGGTAACACTATTCGGCCCGGTTTAATTAAACATGGGCCGTCTGGTTAATGAGGAGAATCAGGAATGGCCGGCGCAAAAGAGATACGTACCAAGATCGCCAGCGTGCAAAACACGCAAAAAATCACTAAAGCGATGGAGATGGTTGCTGCGTCCAAAATGCGTAAAACGCAGGATCGCATGGCGGCCAGTCGTCCTTATGCAGAAACCATACGCAGCGTGATTGGTCACCTTGCGTTAGGTAATCTGGAATATAAACATCCATACCTTGAAGAGCGTGAAACCAAACGTGTCGGGTATCTGGTTGTTTCTACCGATCGTGGCTTGTGCGGTGGTTTGAATACTAATCTGTTCAAAAAACTGCTTTCAGAAATGAAAGACTGGTCTGATAAAGGTGTCCAGTGTGATCTGGCGCTTATCGGCTCTAAGGCTACCTCTTTCTTTGCTTCTGTTGGGGGCAACGTTGTTGCTCAGGTAACAGGCATGGGAGATAACCCTTCACTGTCTGAATTGATCGGGCCAGTGAATATCATGCTGCGGGCATACGATGAGGGACGTCTGGATAAACTGTATGTGGTGACAAACAAGTTCATCAATACGATGTCCCAGGAACCGACTATTACTCAGTTATTACCTCTGCCTGCCGGAGATGATGAAACACTGAAGAAGAAATCCTGGGATTATTTATACGAACCTGATCCTAAGGCGTTGCTAGATATACTGCTGCGTCGTTATGTAGAATCGCAGGTTTATCAGGGCGTCGTTGAAAACCTGGCTAGTGAACAGGCCGCACGAATGGTGGCGATGAAAGCCGCAACTGATAATGGTGGTAGCCTGATCAAAGAGTTGCAGTTGGTTTATAACAAAGCTCGTCAGGCCAGCATAACTCAGGAGCTGACCGAGATTGTATCGGGTGCTTCCGCGGTTTAACAGCTAGGTTTATGAATTACGTAGAGGATTCAAGATGGCTACTGGAAAGATTATCCAGGTAATCGGCGCCGTGGTGGACGTCGAATTCCCTCAAGATACCGTACCAAAAGTATACGATGCTCTTGAGGTTCAAAACGGCGAAGCTAAGCTGGTGCTGGAAGTTCAGCAGCAGTTGGGCGGCGGCGTTGTTCGTTGTATTGCAATGGGTACTTCTGATGGCTTAAGCCGTGGTTTAAGTGTCACTGATTTAGGCCACCCAATTGAGGTTCCGGTTGGTAAAGCGACATTGGGCCGTATCATGAACGTATTGGGTGAACCAATCGACATGAAAGGCGATATCGGTGAAGAAGAGCGTTGGGCTATTCATCGCCCGGCTCCAAGCTATGAAGAGTTATCTAACTCTCAAGAACTACTGGAAACCGGTATTAAGGTAATGGACCTAATTTGCCCATTCGCTAAGGGTGGTAAAGTTGGTCTGTTTGGTGGTGCGGGTGTAGGTAAAACCGTAAACATGATGGAGTTGATCCGTAACATTGCGATTGAGCATTCGGGTTACTCTGTATTTGCCGGTGTAGGTGAACGTACTCGTGAAGGTAACGACTTCTACCACGAAATGACAGACTCTAACGTACTGGATAAAGTATCTCTGGTATATGGTCAGATGAACGAGCCACCAGGAAACCGCTTACGTGTTGCGCTGACTGGTCTGACAATGGCTGAAAAGTTCCGTGATGAAGGCCGCGATGTTCTGCTATTTGTTGATAACATCTATCGTTATACTTTGGCAGGTACTGAAGTATCTGCGCTGCTTGGTCGTATGCCATCTGCGGTAGGTTATCAGCCAACTCTGGCGGAAGAAATGGGTGTTCTGCAAGAACGTATTACTTCTACCAAAACCGGTTCTATTACCTCCGTACAGGCTGTTTATGTACCGGCGGATGACTTAACTGACCCATCTCCGGCAACGACTTTCGCGCACTTAGACGCAACCGTAGTTTTGAGTCGTCAGATCGCTTCTTTGGGTATTTACCCTGCGGTTGATCCGTTAGATTCTACCAGTCGTCAGCTCGATCCATTGGTTGTTGGTCAAGAGCACTATAATGTTGCTCGTGGCGTTCAGTCTATCCTGCAACGTTATCAGGAGCTGAAAGATATTATCGCCATCTTGGGTATGGATGAACTGTCAGAAGACGATAAGCTGGTAGTTGCGCGTGCTCGTAAGATCCAGCGCTTCCTGTCTCAGCCGTTCTTCGTTGCAGAAGTCTTTACTGGTTCACCAGGTAAGTTCGTTTCCCTGAAAGACACTATCCGTGGCTTTAAAGGTATCTTAGACGGCGACTATGACCACTTACCAGAACAGGCGTTCTACATGGTTGGCACCATCGAAGAAGCTGTGGAAAAAGCGAAGAAACTTTAATACGGCTGACCGGAGGTTGACATGGCTGCAATGACTTACCATCTGAATGTTGTCAGTGCTGAAAGCCGGATGTTTGAAGGTTTGGTACAGAAAATTCAGGTGACAGGTAGTGAAGGTGAACTGGGCATTTACCCAGGACATGCTCCGCTACTGACTGCCATAAAACCTGGCATGGTACGTATTGTTAAGCAGTTCGGTGAAGAAGAGGTCATTTACCTTTCTGGGGGTATCCTTGAGGTACAACCGAGCGGCGTTATCGTACTGGCTGACACTGCGATCCGTGGTAAAGATTTGGATGAAGCTAAAGCGTTGGAATCTAAACGTAAAGCTGAAGAACACATCCGTAATTCTCACGGTGATGTTGACTATGCTCAGGCATCCGCTGAATTGTCTAAAGCGATTGCGAAACTTCGTGTAATCGAGTTAACAAAAAAAGCGATGTAATACAGGCAGTTAAATAAAAAAAGCCAGTTGGTGCGAGCTAACTGGCTTTTTTGTATTGCGAAATATGTAGTAATTTATCTTATAAACAGGTTTACTTTTCTCTCTTAAATTGGAGTTATCGGGTTTCTTATGTCTAACAGTGCAAAAAGTGTTGTGATCCTTGCCGCGGGTAAAGGAACCCGCATGTACTCTGATCTCCCTAAAGTGCTGCACTTGCTGGCCGGTAAACCTATGGTTCAGCATGTGATTGATACTGCAATGGCATTAGGGGCTAAAAATGTTCATCTAGTTTATGGACATGGAGGAAACCTGATGAAGCAAACCCTTTCTGATCAAACACTAAATTGGGTATTACAAGCAGAGCAGTTAGGGACTGGCCATGCAATGCAGCAGGCAGCACCACATTTCGCTGATGATGAAGATATTTTGATATTGTATGGTGACGTGCCTCTTATTGGTACAGATACCCTTGAACGCCTGCTAGCGGTTAAACCTGACGGTGGTATCGGTTTATTAACGGCAATTTTGGATAATCCAACAGGTTATGGTCGTATTGTTCGTGAAAACGGAGAAGTAACGGGCATCATTGAGCAAAAAGACGCGACTGAAGAACAACGTAAAATCAATGAAATAAATACAGGTATTCTGGTTGCTAATGGTAGTGATTTAAAACGTTGGTTGGCCCAATTGGATAATAACAATGTTCAGGGTGAATACTACCTGACTGATGTGATTGCGCTAGCTTATAAAGAAGGTCGAAAAATTGAAGTGGTGCACCCAACTCGCTTGAGTGAAATGGAAGGTGTAAATAACCGCCTTCAACTTTCCGCTCTTGAGCGTATTTATCAATCTGAACAAGCGGAACAATTATTACTAGCGGGTGTTATGTTGTTGGATCCTGCTCGTTTTGATTTACGTGGCACACTAATTCACGGCCATGATGTGGTTATTGATACTAATGTCATTATTGAGGGTAATGTAGCCCTTGGTAATAATGTACAGATTGGTACCGGTTGTGTATTGAAGAATTGCATCATTGGTGATGATTCTATTATTAGCCCCTATACAATAGTTGAAGATTCTGAAATGGAAACTGGTTGTACTGTTGGGCCTTTTGCACGTTTGCGTCCCGGTTCTAAACTCGCTGAAAAAGCCCATGTAGGGAATTTCGTTGAGATGAAAAAATCTTATCTGGGTAAAGGTTCTAAAGCTGGACATTTGACTTATCTTGGCGACGCAGACATTGGTCGTGATGTAAATATTGGTGCAGGTACTATTACCTGTAATTATGACGGTGCTAATAAATTTAAGACCATTATTGGTGACAATGTTTTTGTTGGTTCTGATACTCAGCTTGTTGCTCCGGTGACTGTTGCTAAAGGCGCTACAATCGGAGCGGGGACAACAGTGACAAAAAACATCGCTGAAAATGAGCTGGTTGTAAGCAGAACTAAACAAACACATATTCAAGGGTGGAAACGCCCGGTGAAAGAAAAAAAATAAAATAATAATCCCCACTCTACAGGCTCGGGGACCGGAAAAACCGGAAAACAATCAGGCTCTTGACATATAAAGGGCTTTCATCAGCCCTATTTTTAGGAATAAAACTGATGTGTGGAATTGTTGGTGCAGTAGCACAACGAGATATTGCAGAAATCCTGATTGAAGGACTTCGTCGTTTGGAATACCGAGGTTACGACTCCGCCGGCTTGGCGGTTGTTGATAACGAAAAAAATATGTTTCGCCTGCGTGAAGTCGGTAAGGTACAAGTACTTGCTGATGAGGTTGGTAAGCAGCCAGTCCTTGGTGGGACAGGTATTGCTCATACCCGTTGGGCTACACACGGCGAACCAAACGAGAAAAATGCTCACCCGCATGTATCTGATTATATTGCTGTTGTTCACAACGGTATTATTGAAAACTATGAAGAATTACGCGTTCAATTAATTGCACTCGGTTATCAGTTTATCTCGGATACTGATACAGAAGTTATTGCCCACCTTGTTCATTGGGAACAAAAACAAGGTGGTACTTTGTTGGAAGCTATTCAACGAGTTATTCCTCGGTTGCGTGGTGCTTATGGTGCAGTCATCATGGATAGCCGTGATCCTGGAACAATAATTGCTGCAAGATCGGGTAGTCCTTTGGTTATAGGCCTAGGCGTTGGAGAAAACTTTCTGGCGTCTGATCAGTTGGCGCTATTGCCTGTTACTCGTCGTTTTATCTTCCTTGAGGAAGGGGATATTGCTGAAGTAACTCGCCGTACTGTACGTATTTTTAATGCTCAGAGCAAACCGGTTGAGCGGGAACAGATTGAATCCAATATTCAGTATGATGCTGGTGATAAAGGTGTCTACCGTCATTACATGCAAAAAGAGATCTATGAACAACCAATGGCGATTAAAAGCACTCTGGAAAGACGCTTGAGTCATGGGCAGGTAGATCTGTCTGAGCTTGGTCCTAACGCAGCTAAATTATTATCTAAAGTAGAGCATATTCAGATAGTTGCTTGTGGTACATCCTATAACGCAGGTATGGTTTCCCGTTATTGGTTTGAAGCATTGGCTGGTATTCCTTGTGATGTGGAAATTGCTTCTGAATTCCGTTACCGCAAATCAGCGCGCCGTTCAGGAAGCTTACTTATCACCTTGTCTCAATCGGGTGAAACCGCAGATACATTGGCAGCCCTGCGTTTATCTAAAGAACTTGGCTATCTCACATCGTTGACTGTCTGTAACGTAGCGGGTTCTTCTTTAGTACGTGAATCTGATTTTGCTCTGATGACCAAAGCCGGCGCAGAAATTGGTGTTGCTTCAACTAAGGCGTTTACAACTCAGCTGACGGTATTACTGATGCTGATGGCTTACCTTGGACGCTTGAAAGGTGTTGATGCAGAGCAGGAACAAGAAATTGTTCATGCATTACATGCACTGCCAAGCCGTATCGAAAGCATGTTATCGAAAGATAAAATTATTGAAGCGCTGGCGGAAGATTTTTCTGACAAACACCATGCTTTATTCCTTGGTCGTGGTGATCAATATCCGATTGCGGTTGAAGGCGCTCTGAAATTAAAAGAGATTTCTTATATCCATGCTGAAGCTTATGCTGCTGGTGAATTAAAACATGGCCCACTGGCACTGATTGATGCAGATATGCCGGTTATCATTGTAGCTCCGAACAATGAACTGCTAGAAAAACTGAAATCTAATATCGAAGAAGTACGTGCTCGTGGTGGATTGCTATATGTTTTTGCTGATCAGGACGCGGGTTTTACCGATAGTGAAGGAATGAAGATTATTCCATTGCCGCATGTTGAAGAGCTGATTGCACCAATATTTTATACAGTACCATTGCAATTGCTTTCCTATCATGTTGCTCTGATCAAAGGAACTGATGTTGATCAGCCTCGTAACTTGGCTAAGTCAGTGACTGTAGAATAATCGTTTTATAATAAGAAGTTGAAACAAGCCTCTGTACATTAAAAATACAGAGGCTTTTTTTTGAACTGAGAAAATTTATCATTATTTTTTTGCCGATAAAAATAAATCACGCCATTGTAATGTTATATTATGGCGAAATTTATGAAACCAGATATCCATCCAAACTATTGGGGAGTTGTATTTTAATACCTACTTTGCAATTGGCTGCGTGATTCCAGAAAAAATTCGGGCGTTTTATTGATAGAACTCTCAGCTTATAACTTCGGGTTTACTGTCCATATTTAATTTTACTTCTGATTATCTTGAAAATAACTGACCTAAACTTTGTTTGGGAATAGAGTTAGCATAGTTGAATTTAATATAAATAAAATTTATATTTTATGCAAAATGAAATCTCATAAATGCTTGTTGTATAGTATAAAATTAAATCTTCAATTGGTTGTTTTTGCTACAAATTTATCCTCCAAAATAGTTCATAATTTACTCTTATCAACACATTTTTTCATAAACCACAGTTCTGGTCATTTATTGGCACCTGAATATAGCCAATCTTCACCATATATACTCCTGCTTAGTGCCGATACGAAACTATTTTTTCGGAAATCTCACGGATTAGTGAGTTTTGAAAAATCTTGGTTTAGTGGAAACGGTGGATTTGGCGAAAAACGCTCTTCCTAAAGACTCAACTGAATCACTCATATCAGGTAATCACAATATTAAAACAGGTGGAAATTATTCCAGTTTGTCACTAACAAAAAGCGATGGTCGATATGTCTTCATAGAAACCACTTCTCATGAAGCAGATTCTTTTTGTGCAATAGGATATCGTGAGTCTGACTCCTCAAATATAAATGTTGTTCAACTCCCTCGAAAGAACGGCTATGTTGCAATAGCTAATGAACATTATTCTAAATCAGAGTCTGACAGTCGATTTATTCAATTGAATACGGATACAAAAACATCAGGTTATATATTAGCTAAAACTGCAAACTATTATGATGATCCTAATTCACGTCATTTGGGCCGTTCGGGATTTTTGAGGCCTAATGGAATTGATAATCTGGGGGCATTAGCAATTCATATAGCTCATCCTGACGTTGATAGCTCTCAGCACGCTCGCGGGCTTTCTTTCGGGTACGGGGGATATTCAGAAGCATTCAGCGTTTCTACTTACGCTTTCGATGAAAATGGTAACTTCAGGGGGAAACGTAAGATATTAACAGAGGATGATATCCTTGTTGGTATTCCGCTACCGTGGTCTAAACCAACCGCACCAGCAGGTTATCTTATTTGTAGTGGTCAGCAGTTTGACAAATCTATATACCCTAAATTAGGGGAAGCATATCCCTCTGGTGCACTCCCTGATCTACGCGGTGAATTTATTCGAGGTTGGGATAATGGGAGAAGTATTGATTCAGGGAGAGATATATTATCCCATCAGAATTCAACAAAGTTACCTAATCTTTACACCCATGCTGCCTCTGCAAATATAGGAGTATTGGTATCTCCTCCTATTAATCGTTTTTCAAGTAATTATCCATCAGAAATTATGGCTAGTGATTTTGAGGAAGCAGAATTCGGGAGCGGCCAATATTTTACGACCCAATTAAATCCTAACGGTGCAGTTTCATTATCTACATTTCGAGTACGCCCCCGTAATATCGCATTTAACTACATAGTGAGAGCAGCGTAATGACAACACAGAAACAAAAATATTCCCTAGAACCAGAAGCAGCAATATTGGGAAATAACGGATTAGCAATCAAGGCTGGTTGGTTGACAATCTACCATGCGGAACCTTATTCCAGAGAATTTATTGGCGCTAGACCAGAATATCTAATGGAAGGAGTGGGGCTTCCTGCCAATTCCTATCCAGATGCACCAAAACTTCCAGATTCTGATGATATGGCTGTTTGCCGTAGCGAAGATAAAAGTTGTTGGCAAATAGTACCTGATTACCGTGGAAAAACAGCTTATAACAAGCAGACACGAGCACAATATGAAATTACTGCTCTAGGTGAACTACCAGAATTTCTGACATTCAAGCAACCTGCCACTGATTTTGATAAATGGGATGGTAAAAAGTGGGTAATTGATAAAGCTGCTGTAAAAGACAATCAAATTGAACAGGCAGAGCAGTGGCGAGTAACACTGTTACAACAAGCAAACGAAACAGTCGCATTGCTACAACATGCAGTAGATACTGAGCTGGCTTCAGAAAAAGAAAAGCTATTGTTGCTAGATTGGAAAAAGTACTTTGTATTAATGAACCGGATTAATATTTCTTCAGCTCCAGATATTAACTGGCCTGAAAAACCAGAATAAAATAATACCGGCCTGTTTTTCAGGCCGTAGATTTAAGACTTATAAACAAAATTATAGATGTTTATCGTTTCTGAAACCATATCTTTACATCAGAATTATTAACAGATTTTTATTTTGTTCTTTCATAAAATGTCTCTGAATTTTTAAGTGAAAAATAAAAAATTAACTTCATAACTTTATATGCTATTGTAATTCAACCTCCAACACTATATTTAATATTTTATATCAGTCTATAAAAATCACTGAAATAATAGAAAAACTATAAAGAATCATTTTTCAGAAAGAATAACTGATAGCTTTAAAATCGGTGATATTACTTAGAGCAAATAATTTAAATAAATAAAAAATCATATAAATACCCAACCATGTTAGGTATTTATAAAAAGCGACATAAATGCATAATCAAATTAATGAATAATTACTATTTTTTATTACCATAAAAATGATTCATTTTATTCTGGTTGCTCTGGCCATTCAATATTTTTTGCCGTGGTATCCATTCGATTTAACGCGACGCGATATTTTTTCCACTCCATCAACATTGTTATTTCATTATCAGTAGCAATTCCTAAATCAATGGCATCTTGCAATGGTGCCATTTTAATTGAAGCTTGTTCTAATAAATAATATTGTTGGCGGTGATAGGTTTTATTTTTCTGTTCGATAATAGCCTGATGATATAATGCCTTAGCCTCTTGAGCACTGAAACCCATTGAGATTAATTGATGAGGTTCAGCTGGCACATTAACATATTCATAGCCATTTTTATCTACCAATCTATTTAATATTATCATATATCCTCATTATGGTTTTTTTTGATAAAGCGTGTCATATTCTAGGGAGTAAGGTATTGTATTATCAATATATTCTTCACCTAATAACGGATCATTGATGGCTAACGATTTCACCATCCACTTAATTTCTCTATTAAGGTCTGAATTTGACCACCGATATATTTCAACCTCTCCTTCTTCACGTGAATAATGAATTGGTTGGAAATTACTGGTCACAAAATAGGTTAAACCACCACGTAAATAACAACCACTGTAAACATAACAACCTACAACATCACCAGATTTAACATCACCATAGAGAGGATATTTACCATCGACGGGTCTGGCGATGCTTATCATGGTGTAGCGGATCGCTTTTATTGTTTTACGATAGGTTTGATTTATGCGTTTAATATTTAAATATTGTGCATCACCACCCCACCGATGCTCTCCGCCTTCTATTTGTGTAAGTAATCCGGCTACATGTGTCACGCCCTCCCCGAATGGTTTTTTTTCTGCATCATATGGATAGGGCCTATGAAGCGTTAACCAAGAATTCGCTCCGACATTTGGTGGGAAGTCCCACCAAATCGGATAATAGCGTTCAGTACTCAGTCCAGTAAGATCAATCGTGGTGGTATAGCGTGGTTCACCCTGAATATCCGACGCAGTGGGTTTATTGAGCGTGTTATATTCTTGGGCCCAAGGTGTCCATGGTAAATTGTGATATTGGCTGCGTGTATATACCCGGCTGCTGTTATAAACAAAATAACGCTGAATGATCCCAGCAGCCTGTAAAACGACAAGTGAACCGGCAAGTGGTTCAGGATAGTTAGCACCATTTTGAGCGTAAATATTGTAATCTTGGTAATAAATCCCTGGTATTTTATAGTTATCCAAATTTGCCTGATCACCCAAATAAACCGCCTGCTCACTAAAGATATCCTGAGAAGTAATATTGATATCTTCAGATAGGATTTTTCCATTCACTTTCCGGTTGTTTGGAACTGCACCCTTAGCCAAATCCACCGTTTCCACTAAACCAAG